>SKUI01000151.1 GCA_007122185.1 Rhodothermia bacterium
CCCTGGATTTGTTCTGGTACCGGGCCATTACAAACAGAAGGTCCGACAGGCGGTTCAGAAAGATAAGTGCTTCGTCGGAAACTATTTCAGATTGTCTGCACGAAAAGCAGCTTCTCTCTGCGCGGCGACAGACGGTTCGGGCCAGATGGAGATAGGCTGCTCCCGGACTTCCACCCGGAAGGATAAAAGACTTCAAGGGCTTGAGTCCCTTCTCCAGTTGATCGATGTCCTCTTCCAACCTGAGCACGTGGGCTTCCCCGATGCGTTCAATACGGGCATTTTTTTCCGGTGGGGTGGCCAGGTCAGCCCCAAGCACAAACAGTTCATTTTGCACCCGTTGCAATATTTCTTCAAGAACCGGATCCGGGTCCGCGGTCCGAATGATCCCCAGGATGGAGTTGAGCTCGTCTACGGTTCCATAAGCCGTGATGCGTGAGTGGTTTTTAGAGACACGCTGACCGCCGAAAAGTGATGTGTCGCCATGGTCACCGGTTTTGGTATAGATTTTCATCTGTTTCCGTATTTCCGTTAAGGTTTGAAGAGAGCCGCAAAAAGCTGCGGCTCAGTTTGGTGATTTGCTCTCAACTGGCCGGAAACACTCCGGCTTTTTTTCAAAGGTGATTCCAAGGTATGCAAGATGATCCAGGATGCCGGCAAGATCCGCAGCATGATCCGCTTTGCAATAGAGCGTCATTGACACGTTTTCAAGATATGTTTCCTCCGCGATATCCATCCGGAACCGGTTAATCAGTTCCCTGATCGTGTTTTCCTGATCATACGGGTAGCGAACTGTAAACGGCAGGAAGCGGGCCAGGCTCTTTTTATCAGCCGATGCAATGCTAAGAGCGGCAGCCTCCCTGTATGCCTGTACCAACCCGGCCTTGCCAAGTTTGGTTCCTCCAAAATACCTGACGACAATAATCAGCACATTGACGAGCAGGGCGGATTTGATGACGCCAAGGATGGGCAGACCGGCTGTTCCGGCAGGCTCCCCGTCATCCTGCGAAAACTCTTCCGGCTGGAACGGATTGTATCGCCAGGCGTAACAATGGTGGGTGGCATCGGGATGCTTGTCCGCTGTATCGGTCCGCCGGCTTTCTATTTCCTGAAGATCCATCACGGGAAAAGCATAGGCATAAAATCGTGATCCACGGTCGGTGTACCGTGCCGAATATGCTTTGGTCAGTGTTTTGAGTGTTTCATCGGTCATATCTGGATCCATTCCAGCCGGGATGACAGACAGGATTGGTAAATATCCTCAATTTGGGCTAAATTTAAAAGGTTCGAATTATTCACAGTTGTTGAATGGAAGCCCGATTTCAGTTAAAAAAAATCACTGTTGATTCCGAGCTCCGTGAGTTGCAGATTTCGTGGGCAGACGGGCATCTCAGCCGCTATCCGATGGAAGGGTTGCGGAAGGCGTGTCCGTGCGTTTTCTGCCAGGGGGGGCATGAAAACATGGGTAAGCCGGTGAATCCCTCCATATTTCTGGAACGGTCGGAACATGACCGCGTGATAACACGCATATCACAGGTTGGAAACTACGCAATTCAGATTCACTGGAACGATGGGCACCAAACCGGCATTTACCGGTTCGAGCGGCTTCGCGATATGTGTCCGGTGGAACAAGGAATTATTTAATCCGGAACACAAGGCTCCGGCCGACTGACTGTGTCTACCTTTTTTGATAGATTTTTCCGGTCAAAGCCTTCGCGTATCAGTTTCGACGCTAACGTAATATTACTCTGGTCAAACATATGTCGGATAAAAAAATCGCAATACTGGATGCGGCCGAAGATCTGATTGCCGTAAACGGATATCGAAGCACCACTACGCGTATGATAGCGGAAGAGGCCGGAGTGAATGTGGCCATGCTCTCCTATTACTTCGGATCCAAGGAACAGCTTCTGAAAGCGCTGATCGACCGGCACACGGCCAATGTAAAGCGGCTGCTCGAGCAGATAACCAGCAAGAAAGAGCATCCCGTGACCACGTTCCGGAAATTTCTCTTCGCATTTGTGGATTACTCATTTGAAAATCCAAAACCGGTCATTATTGCGATACGGGAGATCGGTCTGCTGAACCAGCGGCCGGAAATTCTCAAGGAGCTTCAAAAGACCATGCTGGAAGTTCACGGCATGTTCATCGGTGTCCTGGCCAAGGCAAAAAAAAACGGATATCTCCGAAACATTGACATAGAATTATGCGTATTGACATTCAGCTCTACCGTTGAGAGTTACCTGGTCAATATGTTTATGTTTGAGAAGGGATTTCCATTCCTGGGTATTGAAAAAACGACGGTGGATTCGATGAGGGAGCGACTCAAAAATCATCTTTCCACATTACTGGATCAGATGACAAAAGATTCGGCTTTCTGAAACGTTCTGAATGATCCGGCTGTTAATCAACTGATTGAAATGCTGTTTTCCGTAACCTGGCAGACCGACAGGAGCCGGGTCGGTAACTGCGGTCACCGGGCCAACAGACAAGCAGGCCACCGTGCCAACCTGGCTGGAACGGCACGGCAAATGTTGTAACAGTCTTCACTTTGACATTATTACATATCTGATAAAAAACAAGGGTTTATTTATGCAGGATGGTTTCTTGCTGACCAGCGGTCATGACGGTTTCAGCGCTACTCGAAGAGATTATGAAAACAGATGGGGGATGCCCGGGTGCTCTGGATGCCTCACACTATTGCGTTTCGCAGATTGTTTCGGGACCTCGGGCCTTATTGCAATCTGGATCATGGTGCTCCTGGGTTTGGCTGTCATTCCTTCGGAAAGCAGGGCCGGTGATGCATCACAGGCAGACACCCTGACATTGACGCTGGATGATGCCGTGTACATGGCTCTCGAAAACAATTTCGGATTGCGGGAAGTGCTTCTCGATCGCGAAACGGCCAATCAACAGGTCCGGGAGGCCTGGGGCAGGGTGTATCCCAATGTCAATGCCACGGGCAATTTCACCCGGAACCTGGTCACTGCCAACCCGTTTGCTGGAAGTGGTGCTGAGCAGCTTTTCGCCGATTTTGGTGCCATTGGATGGCTCAGATACAATGAGGAAGCCCGATTGGAAGGTCGTCAGGAGCTGACTTTCGAGGAGTACATGGACAGACAGAGGGAAGGATACGAGGAAGCCGGCATTACGCCGCCGTCCATGGAAGACGACCCTTTCAGTGTCGACAACCAGTTTGTGCTCTCTCTCAGCATCACGCAGACTCTGTTCAACGGATCTGCGTTTGCCGCCATTCAGGGTGCGGAGCAATTCAAAAAGCTCAGTGAGGATGCGGTTCACCGGGAGCGTCAGGTGGTCATTGATGAAGTACGCCGGGCCTATTTCTCGGCATTGCTTGCCTGGCAGCAGGTCGAAGTAATTCGCAGCAGCATTGAGCGGCTTGGCAGAACGGTGGACGATGTTACTCGGACGGTAGAACAGGGTCTGGCATCCCGCTATGAAAAGCTGAGTGCCGAGGTCGAGCTGGTCAACCTGGAGACGGAGCTTATCGAAGCAGAAAACCGTGCCGAGCTGGCGAAAAGAAGCATCAACCTGCTCCTGAACCTGGACCCGTCCCGACCCATCCGGCTTGCGGGGGATCTGGCCATGACTGCCATGCAGCCGGTCGGAGATATCACGCTTGACGAAGCCGTATCCATTGCAAACGAGTTTCGCCCCGACCTTCAGCAGGCTGAGGGTTTCATTGATATCAACCGGATCAATGAACGTATCAACCGTTCTTCGTACAGACCGATTGTAAGTGCTTTTGCCAATCTGGATTATATTGGCCGAGTTCCGGACAACCGGACTGTCATCATGCGGGATCCGGCCGACCCGGACAATCCGTTTCGCTTTACCAGCGAAAACCGCGGTTTTTTCCATGACGCCTACTGGAATCCCAACATAGCGGTGGGAATCAACGTGAGCTGGAACATATTTTCAGGGTTCCAGAACAGGGCTCGCCTGGAACAGAGCCGTATCGAAACAAGAAAAAGTGAACTCCGCTATGAATATCTCACGGATGCCATCCGGGTGGAAGTAGATCAGGCCTTGCGTAATCTCAGGACGTCAGAGCGCCGGATTGAGAGTCAGCGTCGCAACATCGAACAGGCACAAGTGAACTATGATTTTGCCCGCACCCGCCTCGTGGAAGGTGTGGGGACAAACCTGGAAGAGCGGCAGGCTTCCATGTTGCTGGATCAGAGCCGTTTATCGTATCTGGCAGCCGTTCATGATTATCTTCTGGCCGTCAGCCGTTTTGAGCTCGTGCTTGGAACCAGTCTTGACAGGCTTTGAACAGTTGGATGCGATTCCAAATGACATTAAGGACTTTATCAATTATTGACTTGAAGAAACACACAATGAAATCAATGACAAAGATGGTGCCGGCATTACTGTTGGCAATTGCAGTGACGGCATGCGAGCAGAACGACGGTAACGGAAACAATAACGAGCAAATACGCGAGGTGGTTGTTGAAACACTCGGGACGGAATTGCGCTCCTTCGCCGAACAGATAAGGGTTACGGGTACCGTGGAGGCACTGGAAGATGCAATCATCTCGGCAGAGGTTTCCGGACGTGTACAATCCATA
>SKUI01000244.1 GCA_007122185.1 Rhodothermia bacterium
CAGAGTGATATTGCCATGCTTCGATCACAAGTTGATGAAAGAGGCGATCTGGCACAATTGCTGGAAGTGCAAAGACAGCGCGACGAAGCAATCCAGAAAGTTCGCAACCTCATTCCGCCGAACGACGGTGATGTGTTTCTGGATGGCGACAACATCCTGATTCGCCTCCATGGCCTGACGTTTCCGGTCGGACAATCAACCATTGAACCCAAGTTTTTTGATATTTTAAGACGGGTTCAGGATGCCATCCGGTTATTCCCTGACGGCAGGGTTGCCATTGAGGGACACACCGATTCACGTGGCAGCCTGGAACTGAACCAGCGATTGTCCGAGGAGAGAGCCGATGCCGTAATGCAATATATCCGTGCCAACATCGGTACCGATATCCCTCTTGCATCCATGGGCTTTGGGCCGGAACGCCCGGTTGCCAGCAACGAAACGGAAGTCGGACGTGCGCGCAACCGTCGTATCGATGTGGTGATCACCCCGGGCTGGGTTGATTGATAGGCCATTTTCCGCAATGATAGACTGATGCGCCAATTACCAGGTCGGATTGATTGATGAACCATTTTCCGTACAGGAATGATTGGCAAATCATTTCCCGGATCGGATTGAGTGATGAATCATGCTCCGGATTGATTGATTTACGAACCATGCCCCGGGCAAATCCGCCTGTCCGGAGATTACTCCCTTTTCCCGTTGTGAAACCCGAACCGCATCGGCTTATTCCGTATCCATCCGGTGCCGCAGTCCTTTCTGAAGCAGCCTCGTGACGGGGCCGGGATGTCCCGCGCCGATTTTGTGCCCGTCAATGCTTATCACCGGCTGGATGTCCGTGATGGTTCCCGTGAGCATGACCTCATCCGCCGTTCGAATATCCTCTTCGCCAACCGGCATCAGCCTCACGGGGATGCCTTCTTCTTCGGCAATTTCAAACACCACATCGCGCGTTATGCCGGACAGGATGTACGGGGAGTCGGGATAAGTCCACAGCGTGCTGTCTAAAACAGCAAATACGTTATTTTTGTACCCTTCAGTGATGAAACCGTCCCGGACCATGAGCACGCCGCCGGCACCACGCTTTTTCTCCTCCTGGGCAGCCATGACGTTGGGCAGCAAATTTACGGTTTTCAGATCACACCGCGACCAGCGGATGTCCGGCACCGTTATGGCATGTCCTCCTTTTTCAAGGATAACGGTATCCGGTACAAACGGTGATGCCATCACCATAACAGTTGGCGGGGTTTCCACGGGGGGATAGGCATGGGTCCGTGGCAGGGCGGCACCCCGGGTAATCTGCAGATAAATCGTGCCCTCGCCGCTTTGCAACCGGTTTTCAGCCACAAGCTTCTCCATGATGCCCGGCAGCTCGTCCCGCTGCTCATCAGAAAACGGGATATCAAGCTCCCGGATGCCCCGGTCCATTCGCTTCAGATGCGCTTCAAGGCGGAACAGTCGGCCATTGACCACACGAATCACCTCATAGATGCCGTCACCAAAAAGAAAACCCCGGTCATTTACAGAAATTGTTGCTTCATCACGTGACGAAAACCGTCCGTTCAGATAAATTTGCATCGTTATTTTACTCCTGCTTATGGTGTTTTTTTGTTGTGCCTGAAACAACCTCTTCCCGCAGCTTCGTCAGGTAGCTGTCTATCGACCGGGATGCGCGCTTTCCATCTGCCACCGCCTGGATCACCGTAGCCCCGCCGCGGGAGATGTCACCACCGGCGAAAATACCGGGACGGCTGGTGGCACCGTCATCATCCACCACAATCGTGCCCCATTTCGTGGTTTCCAGCCCCGGAGTGGTCTGCTGGATAATGGGATTCGGGCTCTGGCCGATGGCCACGACCACCGTATCCGTTTCAATGATAAAGTTGGAGCCATCAATCGGTATCGGCCGGCGGCGGCCTTTCTCATCGGGCTCACCCAGCTCCATTTTCTGGCACTCGATGGCCCTTACCCAGCCGTTTTCATTACCGTGTATGGCGACAGGGCTGGTCAGGAAGTGAAACTCAATGCCCTCTTCCTCGGCGTGGTGGACTTCCTCGATGCGCGCCGGCATCTCTTCGCGCGACCGGCGGTAGAGCAGCAGTGTCTGCTCCGGACCCAGCCGTTTCGACGTCCGGACGGCATCCATGGCCACGTCGCCGCCGCCCAGGACAACCACCTTGTTCCCAATCTGCATCGGGGTGTCAAATTCGGGAAACTTGTAGGCCTTCATCAGATTCACGCGCGTAAGCAGCTCGCTGGCCGAATAGACACCGCTGAGGTTTTCCCCTGGCACATTCAGGAAACGCGGCGAACCCGCTCCGGTGCCGATATATACCGCTCCGAACCCCATTTCGCCAAGCAGCTCGTCAATGGTAAGGGTACGGCCGATGATCACATTGGTCTCGATCTTCACCCCAAGCGCCTTCACGCGGTCCACTTCCTCATCCACAATCTGCTTTGGCAGGCGGAACTCCGGAATACCGTACTTCAGCACACCTCCGGCCTCATGCAACGCTTCGAATATGGTGACATCATAGCCCATCTGGGCCAGTTCGGCAGCCACGGTGAGTCCACCCGGACCCGATCCCACAACCGCCACGCTCTGACCCTTCGATTCCGCCAGCGGCGGCGGGGTGAAGGAGCCGGTGCGCGCTTCGTAATCAGCGAGGAACCGCTCCATCTTGCCTATGGCCAGCGGCTCAAGCTTCTTCCCGACGATACAACTGTTTTCGCAGAGGTTTTCCTGCGGACAGACACGTCCGCATATCGCCGGCAGGTAGTTCGACTCCCTGATTTTCCGGATGGCGCCCGCGTAATCGCCCTGGTAAAGCAGCTGGATGAATGCGGGGATGTCCACGTTGACCGGACATGCCTTCATGCATACCGGATCATTGCACTCCAGGCACCGGTTTGCCTCCGCGATGGCCTTGTCGATATTAAAACCGTTGGAAACCTCGCAGAAGTTGGTGATGCGCTCCATCGGATCCTGTTCGTTGGGCAGGTTGCGCGGTATTTTCATCCGCTCCTTCGGCTTCAGTGCAATGACCTTCTGCCGCCGGGGCGCTTTTGCATCCCGCGCTTTTGCATCCCGCGCTTTTGCATCCGGCGCTTTTTTATCTGCCTCTTTTCTTTGCTGGCCGTTGCCGCTCATAGGTGTTTGCAATCCGTTGTTTCTGTTTTGTTCTTCCAGGCGCTGAACGCCTCCTGCTCCGGGCCTGCGTAGGTCCGGTTGCGCGCAATAAGTTCGTCAAAATTGACTTCATGGGCGTCAAATTCCGGTCCGTCCACACAGGCGAATTTCATTTTATTGCCCACGGTCACCCGGCAGGCGCCGCACATGCCTGTACCATCCATCATGATGGGGTTCAGGCTTACCCAGGTGCGGATTCCCGGCTCGCGGGTCACGTTGGCAACGGCGCGCATCATGGGCAATGGTCCGATGGCATACACGGCATCGGGCTTTCCCTGTCCGGCAATGACCTCCTGAAGCGCATCCGTTACGAATCCCTTTTTACCGTGCGACCCGTCGTCCGTAGTCACGATGAGTTCGTCCGAGACCGCAGCCATTTCATCCTCCAGGATCACCAGTTCCCTGCTGCGGGCGCCGATGATGCTGATGACCCGGTTTCCCGCTTCCTTGAGCGCTTTGGCTATCGGATATATCACAGCCGTTCCCACACCCCCGCCGATACAAACCACCGTCCCGAAATCCGATACCGGAGTGGGCTCGCCGAGCGGACCGACCACATCCATCAGGTATTCCCCCTCCACCATCTCCGTGATGATGTGCGTGGTCTTGCCGATGGCCTGGACAATAATGACAATTGTGCCCTTATCCGGATCGGAATCCACAATGGTGAGCGGGATCCGTTCCCCGGTCGGCGTTGGACGGACGATCACAAAATTGCCCGCTTTCCGTTTCCTGGCGATCAGGGGCGCTTCCACCGTGAGTTTGGTGACGGTCGGCGCCAGCGTTTCGGTTTGAATAATACGATACACGGAATTGCTCCTTTCTTTATGATGTCACAGCTGCAACAGGATTTCCGGGATTCCCGGACCTGTCAGACAGTGATGAAATTGGAACCGAAATAATAGTTGCAATTACCAGCTTGAGGATGTTTTGGCTGCCCCGAAAACCCGCAAAAACGTGACAACCGCAGATAATACTGTATAAGTTATTAACAATAATGATTATCTGTATTTATTACAACCTGTCACTCCTGCAAATTGTTGTGGGAGCCGTCACAAAATGGTGGCGAACCGGTCTGTTTACATCCGCACCAGGCCACGTTTTTTTCCTTTTCCACCTTTTCAATCAATGGGCGGAACGGGGTTGGCTTGTGTGATCCGTCGCAATAGGGTTGATTTTTTGAAAGACCGCAGGCGCACCAGGCATACGTTCCCGGCTCTACTTTCATTACGTAAGGTTTGTCAGCTGCAACCTTGGGCTTATCCATAGAGAAATCCTGTTGAAATGTGAAAAATGGCTACTTCCTGATCGGAATGTAAGCGGGATACGGAAAATCAGAAACATACCGCAAAGCTAATGCATCGGCGGCAAAAATGAAAAACGGAAACGGGCCC
>SKUI01000152.1 GCA_007122185.1 Rhodothermia bacterium
GGGATTCACACAGAGCAAAAAGTACGATCTGGAGGTATGGAGTCCCGGTCAGAAAAAATGGCTGGAAGTTAGTTCCTGTTCAAACTTCGAGGACTATCAGGCCAGGCGTATGATGATCCGGTACAAAAAGGACGACGGGAAAACCGAAATCGTGCATACGCTGAATGGCAGCGGGCTCGCCCTGCCAAGGGTCATGGCGGCATTCCTGGAAACGCATCAGCAGGACGGTTCTGTTGTCATTCCCGAAGCGCTCCAGCCATGGATACACACGGATCGTCTGGAACTTTAGTTAGGCCGTTTTGAAACACGGTCGACCGTTTTACAACACGGTTACACGGCTATCCGTGTTTCCGGTTCTTCTCGGAAATTGAGCAGCAGCTCCAGGATGTCCTCCATCCGCTCTCTTTCCATGATTTCCATCCGCAGATACTTGCCATTTCGGATGCCCTTGATGTAGTTGCCGTAGTGCTTTTTCATCATGATCACCCCGAAACGCTCTCCGTGATGTTTTACGGAAGCACGCAACTGCCGGGCGCACATCTGCATGCGTTCTTCGATGGTTGGGGCGGGCAGCCGTTCACCGGTGTCCAGGTAGTGGTGGATGTCGCGGAATATCCACGGGTTCCCAATGGCAGCACGTCCGATCATGATGCCATCCACCCCGCTCTCTTCAAACAGGTGCCGCGCATGTTCCGGTGTGGTGATGTCGCCGTTGGCAATGACAGGAATGTGGAGTCCGGGAGTTTCCTTGAGGTATTTGAAGTATTCCCAGCGCGCCTCTCCCTTGTAGCCCTGGCTGCGGGTGCGGGCATGGACAGTGAGCGCTTTGACGCCGACGGACTGCAGCATGAGCGCTACTTCCCGAATGCGGATGGTCTTGTCATCCCATCCCAGCCGGGTCTTGACGGTTACGGGCAGCGATGTGGCGTCCACCACCGTACCGGCCATCCGTTCCATCAAGCCAATATCTCTCAAACAGGCTGAACCGGCATTCTTTTTGACCACTTTGTAAACGGGACATCCAAAATTGATATCAACCAGATCCGGGTTGCTGGCCTCAGCGATTTTGGCAGCTCCATGCATGGCTTCCTCGCGACCGCCGAAAATCTGTATGCCAAGCGGTCGTTCCGATTTCTCAAAAGCCATTTTGTGCTTTGAGGCGTCGGAGTCGCGTATGATGGCTTCGGAGCTTATGAATTCCGTGTAAACCACATCAGCGCCCTGCTCGCGGCACATTTGCCGGAACGGGGAGTCGCTTACATCTTCCATGGGAGCGAGTACCACACATCTGCTGCCCGGAGTGAGTACCGGCAGGCCGGTGACAGTCCGGCCGGAAACGGCAGGCGCGCCTGGTGCAAGATGGTGAGGTTTACTGGTCACAATACGATCTCCGGGATGGAATGACTGGGGCTGCTGCACGTCAGCGGTTGGGATATAGACTATAACTGCTTAAGGCTTGCAATTTACGTATTTTTCAGGAAAAAAGTAGGACACTCCTGGATCGCTTCGGGATTCTTAATAGAGATTTCACACTATATTCGTTATATTATGTCGATATAGGATATCGTAGGACATCGTAGGACCAAGTGTTTTTAATACACTATAAAATATGCAGATAGCAACTGCATTCTGTTTGGAATATATTCAATAATACCAGTTAGGAGGTATACATATGTCAGTAGCAACTAAAAACATCTATGAGTTGCTTGGTGATGAGGCGGACAGCCTGCTTAATCACGAGTGTAAAACCATTTCGAAAGATCAACTGCATCTTCCCGGAAGTGACTTTGTGGACACCGTGTGGAGCCATTCAAACCGCAATAACAGGGTGCTTGCCAATCTGCAGCGTCTGTTTGACAACGGCCGGCTCGGCGGGACAGGTTTTCTTTCGATTTTGCCGGTGGATCAGGGCATTGAGCACTCGGGTGGTGCTTCGTTTGCCAAAAATCCCATCTATTTTGATCCGGAAAACATCGTCAAGCTCGCCTATGAGGGCGGCTGCAACGCCGTAGCTTCCACCTATGGTGTCCTTGGTGCCGTTTCAAGAAAGTATGCGCACAAGATCCCTTTTATTGTGAAAATCAACCACAACGAGCTGCTTACCTACCCGAATCAGTTCGACCAGATCATGTTCGGTACGATCGATGATGCCTACAACATGGGTGCGGCTGCTGTGGGTGCGACCATCTACTTCGGATCCGATAATGCATCCCGCCAGATCATAGAAGTGGCCGAGGCGTTTGCCTATGCCCATGAGCTGGGAATGGCTACCATTCTTTGGTGCTACACCCGCAACAATGCGTTCAAAGTCGACGGCACTGATTATCATGTGGCGGCCGACCTTACCGGACAGGCCAACCACCTTGGCGTGACTATCCAGGCCGATATCATCAAGCAGAAGCTTCCCGAAGTCAACGGTGGCTACAAGGCGCTGAATGCCGGTGACTCCTCTTATGGAAAATTGGACGAGCGCATGTACACCGAGCTGACCAGTGACCATCCGATTGACATGACACGCTATCAGGTAGCCAACTGCTACATGGGCCGTGCCGGTCTGATCAACTCAGGCGGGGCGTCAGGTGATAACGATTTCGTTGACGCTGCAAAGACGGCCGTGGTCAACAAGCGTGCCGGTGGAATGGGGCTGATCAGTGGTCGTAAAGCATTCCAACGGCCGATGGCAGAAGGCGTGAAACTGCTGAACGTCATCCAGGATGTATATCTTGATGAGGATATCACCATTGCGTAATCGCGTAATTTTTTGATAACGAAATCAGAAAATTAACGTAATTTTGGGCCTTGTATCTTGTCCCGTGTTTACGGATACCGGATGCAGGGCCCTTTTTTATTTCAATGTATTCTGATTGTTGCTGCAGCAACCCCCGTCCAGCATCATTCTTTCCGGATAAAAGCCTACACTGGTATCAAACTCTTTGTCATTCGAAAAGAAACATATCACAAAAGATCAGATTTCCGGTTTTGAGCCGGTAAAGGGGAGGTCATCACCAGAGATATCCGGCAAATACCTGGTGTTGTCGATATTGCTCAGTCTGACCAGTATGGGACTGCTTATCTACTGGACCTATTCGCCGGGACTGTTCGACCGACTCTATTGGAATAGAACACCGGGCCTGTTTATCGCCCTTTTTGTTGTTGGGCTGCGCATCTGGTTTCTCAGTGCCAAGATCCGCTATCTCTCTGAAAGCCGTCTCAGCTGGATTGCCTCACTGCGTGTAGTGATGTGCTGGGAGTTCACATCGTCGATCACACCTTCAACCATTGGAGGCGGGCCTATGGCAACTTACGTGATGACGCGGGAAAAACTTTCCCTGGGAGAATCCAGTGCCATTGTGATCTACGCGATCATGCTGGATCAGCTCATCCTTGTGTTTGTCATCCCCATGCTCATGATCCTCGGGATTTTCCTCCCCGTTGTGCCTGAAAATGCGGGATGGGTGGGACACGGTGCCATGGCACTTATCTACATCCTGCTGCTGGCCTATGCCCTTTTTCTGACCTATGGGGTGTTCCGGAATCCCTATATCCTCAAGCGCACGGTCAATTATGTGTTCAGTCTGCCCTTTCTCAGGAAATACCGCTACAAGGTGGCCCGGGAAGCCGAAGTCCTTGAATCCTACTCCCACGAACTAAGGAAAAAACCGCGGTCTTTTGTAGTAAATGCGTTTGCTTTGTCCACGCTGGCCTGGCTGGCCAAAGTCTGGCTTCCTGCCATAGTCGTTCTCAGCTTCGTCCCGGCCGACGTCCTTCTCTCATTTCTCAGGGGGATGGCCATGACGCTGGCAGGCATGTTCATGCCTACTCCCGGTGGCAGCGGCGGCCTCGAGGGTCTGTATGCCCTCTTCCAGGGACCGCTTATGCCGCGCCGCGAGTTCCTGGGGATCGCCGTGTTCATGTGGCGGCTGATCAGTTTCTACCTGGTTGTCGGTGCCGGACTAATGGCCATGAGCTGGTATGTGAATGCAAAGGTGTCCGGCAAGATGGATGCAAAGGTGTCCGGCAAGATGGATGCAAAGGTATCCGGCAAGATGGATGCAAGGGTGTCCGGTAAGATGCACGACTCAAAAAAAGATTGACCCATGTCCCGAAAGAAACGCACACGCTATGTCTGTTCCAATTGTGGATGGGAGTCGTCACAATGGCTTGGCGTCTGCGGCTCCTGTTCCCGGTGGAATACCCTTGAAGAGTTCCATATTCCTGAGAATGACGGGCAGAAAACGCACAAAGCACGGCTTCAGACAACGGGCAGGGCGGCAACGAAGCCGATGACACTCGATGAAATCCCCGTTTCAGAGGCAGACCGGACCGTAACCGGAATGAGTGAACTGGACCGGGTGTTGGGTGGCGGCATGATGCCCGGATCGTTCATCCTGCTGGGGGGAGATCCGGGTATCGGGAAAAGCACACTTGCCCTGCAATGGGCTTCGCTTCTTTCGGGGGAAAAGACGCTCTATGTCTCCGGAGAGGAGTCGCTGGCACAGATCAGGCAGCGCGCCCACCGGCTTGAGGTCCGTCCCGCTCACCTGCATCTCTACACGGAAACGGAGATCA
>SKUI01000081.1 GCA_007122185.1 Rhodothermia bacterium
CAGAACTATCCAAATCCCTTCAATCCGGCCACGAGGATCAGTTTCGATCTTCCGGACCGGATGCACGTCACCCTGGAGGTATTCGATATCACCGGCCGCCATATCCAGACACTCGTGAACCAGGCCGTGCCCGCAGGCAGCCATACGGTGACCTTTGACGCAGCACAGCTCTCAAGCGGCATCTACCTGTACCGCATGCAGGCGGACGGACAGAGCTTCACGCGGCGCATGATGTTCGTGAAATAACGGGAACCGGTGTCAGGAATTCAGGAAGCGGTAGTGCTTGATTCCCTCGATTATGCCGCCTGCGTAGTTGCGGTCGGCAAAGTAGACGCGCCTGTTGCCACGGAGGCTCTCGATTTCCGGGCTGTGATTGCCAACGACCACGGCAAGCCGGCTTCCATAAAGCATCTCGTAGTCATTGCCTGAGTCACCGGATACGAGAATGTTCTCGGGTGTGATATCCCACTTGTTGCCCAGGTAGGTGATTGCGCGCCCTTTGGAAGCGCGCTGCGGCAGGATATCCAGGAAGGCGCCGTGAGAGTAGATCAGCTGGTAGCGAAGCTTGTTTTCGGTCAGCCGCTGGTGGATCAGCGCAATGCAGTCGTCGTTGGGATCCATGTTGTAACTGATCTTGAAATCACGCTCGGCATCCCGTTTCTGGGGGGTGAGGAAGTCGAATTCCGAAAGGATCTCCTTGATCCGGTCGGGCTTCCAGCGATAGGAAATATGCGACTCCCATCCCGAATCCTTGCTCAGGTTTTTCATGTCGGGACCATAATAGATCTCGGTTCCGACCGAAGAGATGATCACATCGGGAGTCGGAATTTTTTTCTCCTTGAGAATCTCCTCCACAAGTTCCAGACTGCGTCCGGTTGCCACTCCGAATCCAACAGAATCACGGTGTTTCTCGATGATTTCTATGAATTCCTTCAGTGTCTTGTCATCGCCCACCAGTGTGTCGTCGATGTCGGTGATAAGCATCTTCTCGAGGTTGGCGAATCGCCATCCGGGAGCTTCTGAAACCCCGTGAATTGCCGTGGATTTGCTGAAATCTCCGATCACATTATCGACTTCATCGAGGAACGACTCGGCGTGTGCGCTCCAGGAGTAATGCTTGCGGACGCCGTTGACCCCGCTATTGGAATACTCCCGCCATTTTTCCTGGTCGATCAGGATCGATTTTATGCCCTCGGCCAGTGCCTGGGTATCGGTCGTATCCACCAGTACCCCGTTTTTACAGTTCTTGACGATGTCGTTCGGTCCGCCGTCGTCGGGACCGACAATGGGAACGCCGGCCGATGCGGCTTCGATAAGGGTGATGCCGAACGGTTCGTTGAAGGCGGAATTGACGAAGACGCCCTTGGTGTCGGCGGCCATGCGAAACAGTTCGGGTACCTCGGTGGTCGGATTGTGCTTTTTGGGCATGGCCATTTTGCCGTAGAGGTCGTATTTATCCATCAGCAGCAGCATCTCGGTAAGCACTTCCTTCTCGTTGTCGTCGAGGTTGTCGATATCCTTGCGGATGCCGGCGAAGACGGCCAGGTTGGCGATGGCCTGCAGTTCCTTGTTTTCGCCGTAGGCGGTGATGAGCCCCTGGATGTTTTTGCGGCGGTCCGGACGGCAAATGGTGAGGATGAGCGGCTTATCCTTGTTGTAGTAGAACCGCGCGAACTCGCCGTTCATTTTCTCCCTGGCCTGGAGGAAAGGTTCGGGCTTCTGCCAGTTTTCGTCGTGGTCGTAGTAGAAGGGATAGAATTTTTCAACGTCGATTCCGGGGGGAATCACTGTGAATTTCGCTTTTTTGCAGTTATCGTAAAGACTGTACTGTTTTTCGATCTCGTGGCTGGTGCTTACGATGACATGCGCTGCGGTGCTCAGTACATCCTCTTCGGCCTGGATGCGTTCGTTGATGTTGAACTTCTCTACCATCTGTTTTTCGGTCATGCCCTTGCTGGACAGTGAGTTTTTTTTGGAGCGTCCGAGCGAGTGACCGGTGAACACGTAGGGAATGCCGAGCAGTTTTGAAAGGTTGCGGGCGACAAATCCGGCATCGGCGTAATGGCCATGGAGCAGATCCGGTTTGATGTCTTCTTTCTTGTTGAAGCGAACCACATTATCCACAAATTCGGGAAGATGAGACCAGAGAAGTTCCTTGCGCATATACCGTTTCCCACCGCAGCGGATGCGTACGATACGCGATTTTTCACCCAGTGGTTCGATGACCTGATTGTAGTCGGAGCTGACGCGTTTGTCGTCGATCAGGCGGGTGACCAGGTCCACCTGCTTGACGCGGGGAAGCTCTCCCAGGGCGCGCGCAAGTTCCACGACATACTTGGTTTGTCCGCCCGTGTCGGCATCCCGTCCCAGTTCAAGATTGTCTCCGCGAATCAATCCATGAATACTGAACAGTTGCAGGTGGAGCTGGTCCTTTTTTTCATTTTTCTCTTTGTCGCTCTGTTTGGCACTTTGCTCCTTCTCTGAATTCTTCAAAACGAATTGGGTTTTGGTTGGTGTTGCATGCAACGATTTTCTCCACCCGAATATAACCATTTGAGGAATTATCCTCCCGTTATCATTCGGCTCCGGAACGAAATACTTTATTTGTACGGTATAACACCGCATGGAGCCAATTTGTTCAAAAGATGTGCTGATTATGGAAATTTGGCAGTGTTTACTGAAGAAATCATTTCCAGGGGTGCGGCATGTCACCCGCCGTAGGCGTCTTCGTCCGGCCCGTCTGGATAAAATTTGGTAAACTCGGCGTGTTTCGCCGGTTTGACCCGCGACCCGTAACGCATGGTGTAGATGTAAGTGAATTCCGCCCCAAGGAAAAAGACCATGGCGTTGTAGTAGACCCAGATCAGGAATATCACGAATGACCCGGCGGCACCGTAGGTGGATGTGGTGGCCATGCCCATATAGATGCTGATCAGCCATACTCCGAGCAGGAACAGCAGCGCGGTGACCACGGCGCCCACGATCACGTCGGTCCATCGGATTCTGATGTCAGGCAGCATCTTGAAGGTAACGGCGAACAGGACCACCAGTACCAGGAACGAGAATATCGAGTTGAGTGTGGACCATACCCCCACACCCCCCGGTATGATCGGATCCAGGTAGGACTTCAGGGTGTAGAGCACCACATCCATCATCATAGACAATACGAACAGCGACGCGAAAATCAGGATCAGTGCGAGCGCTATGAAACGGTCTATGATAAAGCGCTTGAAACCGCTGACTTCCGGCTTGGTCGTGACATTCCAGATATTGTTCAGGGTATTCTTAAGCTGAGTGATGATTGTGGTGGCCAAAAACAGAATCAGGCCCAAACTGATAACGGTGGCAATAATACCGGATGTGGGCTGGTACGCATCCAGGACAAAATCCTGGATGGTGCTTGCCAGTTCCGGCCCCATCAGCTGCGACATGTACTCCTCAAGCTGGCCTGTTGTGGCGGCATCACCGAAGACAAACCCGGCCACGGCGACCAGGATGATAAGCAGCGGGGCAACCGAAAAAATGGTGTAAAACGCCAGTGCGGCGCCATAGGTGGGAATGTTGTCCTTAACCCAGTCGGATAGTGTCTCCCGGATCACTATCCAGATCTCGTTGAGAATAAATCGAATTTTTTTAAGGATAAAGCTGCTCATATCAGTTTCGAATATACCGATTCTGTCGCTCTTAAGATATACTCGATTTCCTCTTCCGTATTGTATCCGTGCGGTGAAAACCGCAGTTTTTTATCCCGGATGGATACAAATATGCCCTTTTCCCGAAGTCCGTGCTCCAGGGCTTCATGGTCCATCTCTTCCGGAAGGCAGTAGGAGAGGATCCCGGACTTGCGCAGGGGGTCATCGCTTGTATACGGGGTCAGGCCGGTTTTTTCCAGTCCGGCATTGCGGATGCCATTCCGCAGCTGCGCGACACACAGGCGGACCTGGTGAAAAATGCGCTCAATACCCGCTTCCAGAAGCAACCCGATCGACGCATTCAGTCCGTATATGCCGGGAATATTGGCAACGCCGGCTTCAAATCGCGTGGCGTCGGTACGCAGCGGCTGGTCATAGCGCAGCAGCTCCCATGGCTGCTCGACAGAGAGCCAGCCCGGGTCCGGTGTTTTCAGCCGGTTGCAGAGGCGGTCCGACAGATACAGAAAGCCGATGCCCATTGGGGCCATCAGCCATTTGAGTCCGCCCGTGGCAAACGCGTCCGCCTGCCACCCTTGCACATCCACCGGGATCACGCCGGCTGCCTGTATCCCGTCCACCACGAACCAGATGCCGCGTTCGCGGCACAGCCTGCCGATCGCCTCCATATCGGCTTGCCATCCGCTCAGGAACTGCACGGCGCTTATGGCCACCATGCGTGTTCTGGGAGTGATGGCCGCCTCGATGCGCTCCACCGGAACGGTGCCATCGGCCGCATCCACAAAAATGCAGCGCACCCCGAGCGGTTCAAGCTTGCGGTAGGGATATACGTTGGACGGGAATTCGATGGAGTTGAGAATGATCTCATCGCCGGGTTGC
>SKUI01000034.1 GCA_007122185.1 Rhodothermia bacterium
TATTGTGACGGCTGGATCGGGCCCATGCAAGGCCAATGGCGGCACCGAGAACCGTGGGTATGATCCAGGCGAAACCGGCCCGGGCAAACGGGATCATCTCGACCAGGTCGTTGACCATACCCAATGGAATGCCGATGATGGTCAGTGCATCGGGGATGCTGGTTAAAAGAGCTCCGATGACCGCACCGACGTAGACCGGCCGGTAGGCGAGTGGTCCGCCAATCAGAGTCAGAACGATCAGAGCAATTGCTACCGGGTAGACGGTAACAAGCAGGGGATAGGCTACGTTGACGATGGTTGTTACGCCGACGGTGGCAAATATTCCACTGAAGACAACGGTTATGACAGCAATAAGCTGATAATTGAATCGGTTTTTGGAAAGTCCACTGAAGTAGTCGGCGACCGTGGCAGTCAGACCGATGGCTGTTGTCAGGCAGGCAAAACTCACGGCCAGGCCCAGTGCGATTTTTCCAGTGTCGCCCATCAGCCCCTCCGCAATGGCGATCAGGAGATCCGTGCGCTCAACGTCCGGCGGGTAGACGGAGCTGGCAGTGGCACCGAGGTACATGAGCCCACCATAGACAAGGCCCAGGCCGAGGGCGGCAATGCCTCCGGCCATGGTGGTCATTTTCACCTGGTCCCTGACGTTGCTGTAGCCCTTGAATACCAGGGCGGCAATGATGATCTGGGCGAAGACCAGCGAGGCGAGTGCGTCCATTGTCTGGTAGCCTTCCCGAAATCCGCTTCCGGTGGGGCCTTCAAGGTCCATTTCGGCAATCGATCCGAATGGGGTAAAAATGCCTTTGAGGATGATCCAGGCGAGTGTAATAACCAAAAACGGGGTGAGGAATTTGCCGATTTTGTCGACGACTTCCGAACGGTTGAGGGCAAACCAGAAGGCGATCCCGAAAAAGATGATGGAAAAGAGCCAAATGGGAAAATCGGGGAAGTTGGGACGCATCCCCAGTTCAAATGCCGTAGCGCAGGTGCGGGGTATGGCCAGAAGGGGCCCGATAGCCAGGATGATCACGATGCTCAACAAGCGGCCGAACCAGTTGCTGACCCGGCTTCCCATCTGTTCGACGGTTCCGCCGGCCCTGGCTGCGGCCATGATACCGAGCAGTGGCATGCCAATTCCGGTAATGAGAAAACCGAGAAGTGCCCATCTCCAGTCAATTCCCGCAAGCAGTCCCATATACGGCGGGAAGATCAGGTTTCCGGCACCGAAAAACATGGCAAACAGCGCCACTCCCACCACAATGACATCCCTATTGGTTTTTTGCATCAGACGACTCCCCGTCATTTTTAATAATTAGAATCGGCATTGCATGGAATAAAAGAAATTTCCTGAAAAGATTTACATCACATTGCCGCTTTAATGATTTTGAGTATCGCGTTACCAGCGGCCGCGTGTCCGGAGCCGTCTATCTGATTCGTAGTGCCGGTGAAAAAGAGGTCCGTTTCGGGATGATGCCAGGCAAATGACCCGGTTTGTCCCCAAAACCCCAGGATTTCCCTGATGGGTTTAAGCGGAGCAATGATTCTGGGCGTCCAGATTTTTTCCAGTCCGACACCAAACAAGAAGAGTCCGGGTGGCGGCAGAATCCAGTTCCATTTTTTCAGGTCCTCTATCTGCTCTTTCGCGAAGAATCGTCCCCTGAAGAACTCCTTCAGAAACAGCATGGATTCCTGTGCGGTAGAAACTATTCCGCCTTCTGCAGTTACGGAGGCCATGTAATTGGGAATCCATAATTTCTTCGATTTATAATAAAAAGAAACTGCGGAATCGTCGGTTACATCGTGAAAGACATAGGTCTGCCGCAACGCAAGTTCATCGAACAGGAACTCCCTGAACACCTCGTCCAGCGTTTTTCCGGTTACGGTCTCGATGATTTTACCAAGCAGCTGGTAATTCGTATCAGAATACGCCGCCTTGCCTTTTTTTCCGGGCGGGAAGTTGGGCTTGAGTTTTTTCACCGTCTCAATTGTTTTCTCAAGGTGCCATGGTTCATCAACGCCATTCAGAAGACTTGCAGCAGCTGTTTTTCCATCCGGCTGTTTGTGGAAGAAATAGTCGGGAAGGCCGGACGTGTTGGAGATAAGGTGGTGGATGGTGATTTTGCTTGAATAGTCGATACCGTTCAGCACATGGAGTCCGGCCATGTATCCATCAGGCAAATACTCCGCGATCCTGTCACTCAGTTGCAGCTTCTGCTCTTCGATCAAACGCATCACAACTGCGGTGACATAGAGTTTGGTGACGCTGGCGACATAATACCGGCTGTCCACCTGCATTTCGCCGGCCGCCCCGGTCCATGAGAGTTGACCATCCCCGCTTTCAACACACAGAACGGTGCTGTAAACGTTTTTTTTGTGGATGATTTTCTGCAGTCTTTGATTTAAAAAGTCTTCATGGAGCTGTGCCATAATTTCAGATTTTCGGGGAAAGTACAATAGGGGCAGTGGGCACTGACTGTTTGTTATGCAAGTAAGCTGAGCACCATTTGGCTGAAGAGGAGGGCAGCTAACAGGGAAATCACATTTCCGATGAGGATGATGATTTCCATGGATAAATAGATGACGACAATCCAGAACCAGTTCATGACAATGGCAGGTTGATGTATGTGAAAATGAATTCTTTGAGCAGATGATACTCGTGGATCATGAGCGTTTTGCGCCGTCTGTATATCTGCGAACGATCTTTACCATGCATCTTTCCGACCTCCCTGTCATTATCATTTTGGATCATATCTGATATCAGGCCATAGTCTGCTTTTTTCCATCGTTCGGAAATGCCGTCCAATACCCCGAACAATCGGTTTAATTGTTCCGAATGTTGATTGTCGCCCAGACTGAAGTTGAACCGCTTCCGGTTTCGTGTTTTGGCAGTCAGTTTTTTTCGTGCCTGTGACAGTCCTTCGCCCAGCATCCCGTACGATGATTCCGGATTGATTTCGGTATCAATGATTCCATAATGAAGCACATATTGCATTTTAAAGCCCAGGCCTTTTGCCAGTCGTTTTTCTTCAAAATAGAAAAGGGTTTCGATGCCGGCGGCCATCGACCGGGTAACACCTTGAAACTCGTCGCCCAGGGTCACCACGTAAGGCGAAAGTGTGTTATGTCTGAGATCCTCGTTTGCGGAACGCACCAGGTCTTTCAGTTGTCTTCCCAACTTCACCGGATCATAATCGCTGCTCCCGATTACATCCCCCATGAGGATATGGTATGTTTTCTTTTTCCCGGACATACCCTATGATAAGAATAGTGTAAAAAAAATGCAACAAAGCCTAACGATGCAAATAAAGTACAACCAGGGGTTGTGTTGCATCTCTGGAGTCACATAGTGCCAAATTAATTTTCAATCTATCGACAGGCAACTATTGAATGGGACACATTTGAGTGGGTCACTTTTTTGAGGATCCGTTCAAAATGTGACATTAGATCGATTTGCTATTCCTTTGGCACTTTTTCTTCTTTCTTCAAAGCTTTGAGTTTGTCGCCAATGCAAATTCGCCTTCCTTCTCCGGAAAGCAGCGTAGCATTCTGACCGAAAAACGCTCCTTGAAGGTCAGGCTGGGTGTTCATCATGGCGAGGGTCCGTAACGGTTCTTTTGGCTCCATCCGCGTCCCGGCACTCCTAAACCAATTTGAATTGCGGCTTCGGCGGGATAGGTTTCAGTTGCGACAATCTGTTTTGTTTTCAGCAGTTCGTCCAGATCACCGTCAAACGGCCAAGGGGCAATGTCTGAGGAAGAATCAGTGATTGCCGGTTGCAGGATTTCTCTCCAGCCGGAAATGGCGGCTTTGCCCGCTTGCTGTCCACCAAGGGTCCAGAAGAGGGCACATGCGGCACCCCGGGCATGGGTAGCACGGTCACAGTGCCAAAGAAGGTCATGGAAGCTGCCGACGCCGAGTCCTTCGACAAGGTGCTTCCTCAATGTGCCACCCGGGCGTTTTGGATAGAACGGTCGATACATGGAGACATCACGGGCAGTTTCTGCCAAATCGAAGAATTTTGACAGGCTGTCTCTGCCGGCATTTGTGTTGCGGGGCGATGAACTTTGAAGTTGAACAGCCAACGCCAACCAGTCATCAGGGGGCTATACGGTACCCTTCCTCTTCT
Source organism: Rhodothermia bacterium (assembly GCA_007122185.1). The sequence goes on from SKUI01000034.1 coordinate 4,127, forward strand.
ATTCGTTTCCGAAGATAGGCGATATGTGAAGGCCCCACCTCACAGCATCCGCCAACTATGGATGCTCCATTTTTTATCCAGCCGATTGCACAATCAGCATATTTTTCCTCATCCAGATCCTTTCTGACAGAAAGCTTATCTACGGTTCCTCCCGGCTTCAGTGGGTCAACAGTCGTAAAGCCATTTGCATATCCGCCATACGGTATATCCAAATGCGATAGTGCTTTTAGCCCTTCGCTGATGGTTTCAGGAAAAGAGCAATTGAACATTATTGCATCCAGACAATAATGTGATAGTGTGGTCAATGCTTCATCGATGGATTCCCCTGAGCGGAGTTGTTTCGGCAGCCTATCTGACAAAGTAAAGCTCAA
>SKUI01000021.1 GCA_007122185.1 Rhodothermia bacterium
AGGAACCTGTTGCTTACATTGAAGTCAGCTTCAGCAAAGACACCAAAGATAAGCTAAAACGGGGAGGAAATCAATCTGATTGTCTCCGAATTTGTCTGCTTACTTGTAAAAGTTCTCCTCAAAGGCGCTGGCACGGTTTCTTCCGAGGATGTGGATCAGGACCAGTGAATGTATTAGCCCGGTACCGTATCCACAAAGCTGCACAAAGCTGGCCGGTGGTACCATCAATGAGGCCCCGATGTCGCCGGTCGACCGGAATCCGTCTATGAAAAGGATCACCGCAAGGATGCCGACTGGATACCATAGAATCCCTTCAGTGGTAAAAAACAGCGAGGTCACTGCCGCCACGAGGTAGAGCACAAACAGGGAAGGCAGCAAATGGACCGGTTTCATGGTGCCGGGATGCAAACGGTTCAGCACTACTCGTGCCATCCCGGAATTATATACCTGCTTGAAAAATTTCTTCAAGTCGGTGCGCCGCTTGTGATAGACCCAGGCATCTTCGATCAGCGTCGATCGATAGCCCGCTTGCATGAGCCGCATGCTGAGGTCCAGATCCTCGCCAAAACGCAAACCCGAAAAACCTCCGACTTCCTCAAAAGCCGCTTTGCGCACCCCCTTGTTGAAGCTGCGTGGATAGTACTTGTCGAGCTTGCGGCGCCCGCCCCGGATCCCGCCCGTGGTCAGAAAAGAGGTCATGGCATAGTCAATGGCCTTCTGTGTAGCCGAAAATTCAGCCGCTGCACGGTCAGGTCCGCCAAAAAAGTCAATGGACGTATCCACCAGCGCCTCGTCTACCGCTTCGAAATAGCCCTGCGGTATGATGCAGTCCGAGTCGAAAAAAAGCAGCCATTCGCCGCGGGCGGATTTGGATCCGGTGTTGCGTGCCGCTGCCGGACCGGCATTCTCCTGGAACAGGTAGCGAAGCTCAAGATCCCCGGAAAATTCTTCGCAAACTTCATCGGAGCGAATCAATGAACCGTCCTCCACCACGATGACCTCCCAATTTCCCGGAACGCTTTCCGCTGACGCTTCATTTTTCCATGTCGTCTTATTTTTCCGTGCCACCTTGTTTTTTCGTACCGTCTCACTTTCCCGCGCCTTCTTATTTTCCCCCGTCGCCTCATTCACAGAGAACGCTTCAATATCCGTCACACTTGCTGCCTTTAAGCGGACAAGGCTTTCAAGCAGCTCCCTGAGCTCATCCGGACGGTTGTACACCGGGATTATGATGGAATATCGTATGGTCATCGGCTCCTTAAATTCTGTAATATCCTGAACACTCTGCGCATCGGTAATGTTAGGAAATCATGGCATGAGTTGCACAGCAGATTGTGACAGATTGTGGCAGATTGTGTGGCACTACCTTACCGGAAATCAAAATGTAATTAACGGAATGAACAAGGCGATAATCCTCTGCATTTTTACACTTAATATTTTCATTTTTCCTGCTTTGTCCCCGTCGGGTGCACAGGACGTAAGGTTCTGGTATTCGCCTGAAACGGAACAGTTTGCAGCTGACCAGTTCCGGACCGATTTGCTGCGCGATGGCAGCGGATCAAGCATGCGGATCCGTGAAGGGGAACTGATTTTCGCTAACGGCTCAGCCATGGTTTCCGGCTTCCGTCACGCATCCATAAGCGAGGACAGGTCATTTGTCGGCGTTCTTTTTGTGAGAGGCGATCAGGTGGCGGCAGAGATCTACCGGTCCGACGGATCCCTGCTGCATCGCATCAGCCGCATTGCCGGATACGACCCAGGCGATCCCTCCATTCGTCTCTACATGCTCAACAACGGAAGTTTTGTCTATCGCGACAATATCGCCTCATTCACCTATTTTGATGAGCGCGGAAAGGAAGTCTTCCGGATTTTCAACAGCACCGGCAGCCCGGAAGGAGAAGCCGTTTCGGAATTTGCAAGCACGCCGTTCGGAAACCGGATGGTCGCATTCAACCCGCGGATTTTCCACACAGGACAGGTTGGCTCACGCATCAGGGACATCCGTTCCGGAGATGATGGCCGGACGCTCACGCAATCCCCGAACAGAAGTATCCGATCGGTTCGGATGCATCCCTCGGGCCGATTGATACTGGCCCATCTTCTGGATGAGTCCAGTGACCGGCATTACGCAATGGTGCTGTCGGTCCGCGGAGATATCCTGGCGGATATCGACTACGAAGAAAACGAAATAGAGGAGGTCGTACTGAGTCCATGCGCCCGGTACCTCACAGGCCGCGCTTCCGGCAGGGCCATGGTGCACGAAGTGGCCAGCGGGGAACGGCTTGGCAGCGCCAGTTTCCGGGAACGAGTACAGGTGGCCTCGTGGATGCCCGATGGCAAACTGGCAGTACTGACCGGAACCCGGAACAGCACACGCCTGGAGAATATCAGGATGCATGTTATCGATGTGCGCCAGAGACGGGTCGTTCGCGAAGAAACAGGTCTCACCGTGCACACATCCCCCCATTTCCCGCTTTCTCTGCAGTACGAAAGGCACGCGACCTACCGTCTTCAGGGCACCAACAGAGAGCTGATCATCCGTCATTCACTTTAACGATGCCGAATCAATTCCGGGACTCTTCCGGAAAATTTTCCCGTGATGCCCGTTTATCAGCGTCATCCGCCGGTTTTTGATCCTGCTTCTCAGGGACTTTCCAGTCAAAGGTCAGACCGTCACGGGACTGGTTCATCTTGATGCGAATGACCGACCCCTCTGCTTTTGCTGCTCCCAGGATCTCCTCGGCAAGCGGGTCTTCAACATATTTCTGGATGGCCCGTTTTAGCGGACGCGCTCCGAATTTCTGGTCGAATCCCTTATCCGCAAGAAACTCCTTGGCACCCTTGGTAATATCAACCTTGTAGCCAAGATTCTCAATGCGTGAGAACAGCTCTTCGGCCAGGTTGTCGATAATCTTGAAGATGTCGGATTTCTCCAGCGGCTTGAACACGATCACGTCATCGACACGGTTCAGAAACTCCGGATTGAAGACTTTGTTCAGAGCGTCCTGGATGGTGCTTTTCATCTTGGCGTAATCGAAGGTTGCTTCCGCATTCGAGAAGCCAATTCCGCGACCCAGATTCTTGATGTCACGCGCCCCGATGTTGGAAGTCATGATGATAATGGTATTGCGGAAATCGACCTTGCGCCCAAGACTGTCAGTCAATACACCGTCGTCCAGCACCTGCAGCAACAAGTTGAATACGTCCGGGTGTGCTTTTTCGATCTCGTCGAGCAGAACCACACTGTAGGGTTTGCGGCGCACTTTTTCGGTCAGAATACCGCCCTCTTCGTAGCCAACATAGCCGGGAGGCGCTCCAACCAAACGTGACACCGAGAATTTCTCCATGTACTCGCTCATGTCAACACGGATCAGCGCATCGGTGGAATCGAACAGATACTTGGACATTACCTTGGCCAGCTCAGTCTTACCGACACCGGTGGGACCCAGGAAAATGAACGATCCAATCGGACGGAACGGATCTTTCAGACCGGCACGGGTACGTTGGATGGCCTTGCTCAGCTTGAGGATGGCCTCTTCCTGGCCGATGACACTGGAGGAAAGCTCTTCTTTCATCTTCAGCAGCTTCTGGCCTTCACTCTGAGCAATTTTGTTGACTGGAATACCGGTAATCATGGCCACGACCGTTGCCACATCCGATTCGTTCACATCATGGACGATTTTCTCACATTCTTTGTCCCATTCACGCTGCTCGCGCTCCAGTTCTTCTATGAGCTTCTTTTCGGTGTCACGCAAACGGGCCGCATCCTCAAAACGCTGCTTTTTGACCATGTTGTTCTTTTCAGCGCTGGTGAGCTCGATCTCCTCCTCCAGCTTCACGATATGATCCGGAACAGTGATGTTGGAAAGATGAACCCGCGCACCGGCCTCGTCCAGGGCATCAATGGCTTTGTCCGGAAGAAAACGGTCCGTGATGTACCGGTCCGTGATGGTGACACATGCGCGGATGGCCTCATCGGAGTAGCGCACATTGTGGTGCTTTTCATACTTGGACTTGATCTGATTGAGGATGGTGATGGTCTCCTCGGGCGTGGTTGCATCCACCATGATTTTCTGGAAGCGGCGCTCCAGGGCACCGTCCTTTTCGATATACTGGCGATACTCGTTAAGCGTGGTGGCACCGATAGCCTGAACATCACCGCGCGCCAGGGCCGGTTTCAGCATGTTGGATGCGTCGAGCGATCCGCTGGCGCCGCCAGCCCCCACAATGGTGTGCAGCTCGTCAATGAAAAGGATGATATCCGGCGTTTTTTCAAGTTCGTTCATAACGGCTTTCATACGCTCCTCGAACTGGCCGCGATACTTCGTACCGGCTACCAGTGCAGCAAGATCCAGCGCGACCACGCGCTTGTCGTATAGAACGCGCGAAACTTTACGCTTGATGATTCGCAGTGCCAGGCCCTCTGCAATCGCCGTTTTGCCAACTCCTGGCTCACCGATGAGTACCGGATTGTTCTTCTTGCGCCGGCTCAGGACC
>SKUI01000055.1 GCA_007122185.1 Rhodothermia bacterium
ATTCGTATGGGATGTGCAATCGCCTTCAGCACCGAAGCGCAACGCTCCAGCTTGTGCACACCTGTGTTCAAATCAAGCATCGATTCGTACCAAAATTAAATATTAAATTATATACATATACTATATATGAAATATATAGATATTTGTGTTTGATTCCAAATCCGGTTTTAGCAACTCTTTACGCGCCAATGATTGTACCATGATTGCCGACAGAATTCTCCTGACTCTCACGTCATGTACGCTGGTCAAAGGCCGCCACGGCATCATGCACTTCCATATGCGATAGCCGTTCCTCGTCTTCGGATTTGTAGTACTTGCTCTTTTTCAGCAGATCGCGGACCGGTCCGTGCACGGCGGACATGCGAAGCTGGATGCCGTTTCCACTCAGTTCGTTCTCAAAGGATGCCAGTGCATGGATACCGGTGGTATCTATGGAATTGATGCCGGACGCGTCCAGCACAACCAGTTTGAGTTCCGGCCCTTTTTGTGCGATGAACGACTCCGCCGTTTCCTTGAAATGATCCGCGTTCGCGTAGAACAGGGGCGCATCGTAACGAAAGACCAGTACATCCTTGCGCTCCGTGGCATCGTCAAAGCGGTACAGATTCCGGTAAGCGCGGGTCCCGGGCAACTGTCCGAGCCGCGCCACGTGCGGCTTGCTGCTGTGGAAGATAACCACGCCCAGAGAAGCCACAACGCCGGTAAGGATCCCCTCTTCGATGCCCAGCAGCAGGGTCACCAGAAAAGTGATGGCCATCATGGCAAAGTCCTCTTTCTGCGTATTCCACAAAAAGCGAATCTCCTTCGTGTCAATCAGGCCGATCACTGCCGTGATGATGATTGCTCCGAGCACCGCATTGGGCAGATAGTAGAACAGCGGCGTCAGGAAAAGCAGGGTGAGGCCAATAAGCAGGGCACTGATAATGCTGGCCATCCCGGTTTTGGCCCCGGCCTGATCGTTCACGGCCGAGCGGGAGAACCCGCCGGTCACCGGAAACGCCTGAAACAGCGAACCGCCCAGGTTGGCAGATCCGAGTGCCACCAGCTCCTGGTTGGCATCCAGCCGGTAGTCGCGATGCCGGGCGTGTATGGACTTGGCCACCGCTATGGATTCCATGAATCCGACCAGCGATATGGCAAACGCCATGGGCAGCAACTGATAGACCGCATCCATGCCAAACATGGGCAGTGCGAATGACGGGAGTCCGGACGGCACTTCCCCAATGATGCGGATGCCCCGCTGATCCCATCCCGTTACCGCCACCAGCACAATGCCGATCACCACCACAACCAGGGCGCCGGGTATGCGCGGCTGCCACTTCCTGATGACATATATGAGCGCAACTGCGCCGAACCCGAACAACGCCGTGCCGGGATGGATCTCCGCCCGCTTCTCAAACAGCTGCAGCAAGACTGTGTGGATGTGTTTTGAGCTTTCGATGGATACGCCCAGCAGGTGATGCAGCTGACTGAAGGCGATGATCAGGGCCGTTGCCGCCGTGAATCCCGTGATAACGGGATGGGAAAGGAAATTCACCAGGAAACCCATGCGGAGCAGACCCATCAGCAGCTGTATCACCCCGACCATGAAGGCCAGCAGTATGGCCAGCTGCACGTATTCGGTGCTTCCGGGCTCGGCAAGATCCGCCACCCCGGCAACGACAAGAAGCGAGACCACGGCTACCGGTCCCACCCCAAGCTGACGGGAAGTACCAAGTATCCCGTATAGCAGCAATGGCACCAGCGCCGCATACAGGCCGTAGACCGGCGGCATCCCTGCTATCAGGGCATAGGCCATGGCCTGTGGGATAAGCATGACCCCAACGGTAAGGCCGGCGGCAAGATCACCCCGGAACATCCCGGAATGGTAGCCGGGAAGCCATGTCAGTATGGGAAAAAAACGTTTCACGGTTATTGAATACAGGTTCTTTAACGACGATTCGCCATGTGCATATTTCGGGATCATTCTTTTTGTCAGCTCACACCCGGCTTGATGGCAGGAGTGCTCACACCCGGCTTGATGGCAGAAGGTTCCGGTCTGGCATCATACGGAACAAAAAGGGCTCCGGAGGATGAGTCCGGAGCCCTGTCATTATCAGCGCGACGTTATCAGCCGGCCACTTCTTCTTTTTTGTTGAACCAGGTGTCGAATTCACCATCAACATAGGCCACATCGTGACCGAAACGCTGCACCAGCGCGGCAGCTACGGCGGAACGGCCACCAGCGGAACAGTGAACATAGACGGTTTTTCCTTTGGGATCCACTTCATCGATCCTGTCAAGCAGCCTGGTGTGCGGGATGTTCTGCGCACCGTCAATGTGTCCCTCGGAAAACTCGGATGCCTTCCGTACATCCAGCACGTGGACATCACCGCTCAGCAGCTTATCACCGGCCTTTTCGAAATCAAGGTGCGGAATGGCAACGGCAGCGTTGTTGTCAGCCAGCCATTTTTCATATTCCGCAACCGGGATATAGCCTTCGATCTTGTCCAGACCGACATTGATCAGGTCGCGGACCGCATCCACCAGGTCCTTTTCATCGATGACCAGGTAAATCGGCTGCTCCTCGGTGATGTAGGAACCGGCCGTGGTGTTGAACTGCTTGTCCAGCGGTGAGAAGAAGGCACCTTTCAGATGACCCTTCATAAACGCCTCGCGTCCGCGGGTATCGATCAACGCTACCTCACGATTGCCTTCGAATTCGCCGAGTTTTGCGGTTTCTGTTTTACCGGGGATGGGGAGTCCGCCAAGTACTGTCGGACCCATTTTGTTGTCGCGCTTCATCTGGGCGAAGTAAAGCGGCGGCTCGGGCTGACCTTCAAGAATGAAGTTCACGAAGTCATCCTCCGACGTGGCATGCTTCAGGGAATTGTTGAACTGGAGCTCATAGCCGACCGTGCTTTTCGGCACGGCACCAAGGGCCTTGCCGCAGGCGCTTCCGGCGCCGTGTCCGGGCCAGATCTGCATGTACTCGGGCATCGACTTGAATTTCTCTATGGATTTGTAGAGAGTCTGCGCGGAGGGCTTCATCACATCTTTCATTTTTGCAGCCGATTCCAGCAGGTCGGGTCGGCCCACATCGCCCACAAAGATAAAGTCGCCGGTGGCAACACCCATGGGCTTGTCCGCTCCGCCGCCCTTGTCGGTCACGGCAAAGATCAGGTGTTCGGGGGTGTGGCCGGGGGTGTGAATGGCCTTTATTTCGATGTTTCCGACCATGAAGGTGAATCCGTCCTTCATCAGCTCGTAGTCGTAGTCGCTGCCGATCAGCCATTCATACTTCCAGTCGGCGTCGCCCTCGTCGGAGGCATAGACTTTCACACCGCGCTCGGCAAACTCCCGGAGACCGGAAATATAGTCGGCGTGGATGTGCGTATCAGCGGCGGCCGTGATGTTAAGCTTCTCCTTCTCGGCAATGTCGTAGTACTGCTGGATATCGCGCATGGGATCGATCACTACGGCTTCACCGGTTTTCTGACATCCGATGATGTAGGCGTACTGTGCAAGTTTGGGTTCGAAGATTTGACGAAAATACATAGGAGTTCTCCTCTGTTTTCTTGGTGGTTGTTATTTGAAATTCGTTGCGTAATGTTTGGGTGCAAGCAGATATGCATGCCGGTTGATCGATGTGCAGGTTGGTCAATATTCCAGTTGGTCAGCGATCTGTACCGGCACAATCACCGTTGCTTCCCGGTTGATCAGTGAGGCAGGCTTTCGCGGACCGCACCGTAGACCCAGGTGCCGGCAAGTGCCGCCAGAATGGGTATCACAAAGACGGTGAGACCGCTGCCAAGCAGGGCGAAAAGCGGGCCCGGACAGGCGCCGGTCAATGCCCAGCCGAAGCCGAACAGGGTGCCGCCGATGATGTAGCGTTTCTTCTGGGACGCATCCTTCGGCGGAATGGAGATCGGTTCGCCGTCAACATCCTTCATGTTAAACCGTTTGATGATCTGGATGGAGATCATCCCGACAAGAATGGCTGACCCGATAACTCCGTACATGTGGAAATCCTGGAACCGGAACATTTCCTGTATGCGGAACCAGGAAATCACCTCGGACTTGGTAAGTACAAAACCGAAAAGGGTGCCTATCAGCAGGTATTTTATGTAATTCATGATAATGTCTCTTTGGAAAATTTCTGTATTATGTGTTGATTCTCTGATATTTGGATTTTTTCGGCTGATGTCAGAACAGCACCGGGTAAATCAAGTGCGTGATAATGAGCCCACCGGCAAAGAACCCGATGACAGCTATGAGGGATGCCAGCTGCAGGTTGGAAATACCGCTGATGGCATGTCCGGAGGTACATCCGCCGGCATAACGGGCGCCGAATCCGACAAGGAATCCGCCAAGAACCATCATGATAATGCCCTGGGTTGATCCCAGGCCGCTCCATGAAAAAACTTCGGTCGGCACGAAACCTGTGAAATCAGTCAGACCCAGGTTCCGAAGATCGGCGATTGTGGATGCCGACAG
>SKUI01000042.1 GCA_007122185.1 Rhodothermia bacterium
AAGCGAAGGGGCGTTTGTGGAGCAGATTATCCGTCCAACCGGACTCATGGAGCCCAAAGTGGAAGTGCGGCCCCTGGCCTATCAGATTGACGATATCGTCGGGGAAGTGCAGAAAGCGGTCGCCAAAAAACAGCGGGTGCTTTGCCTGACCCTGACCAAGCGGATGAGTGAGGAGCTGTCGCAATACCTCAAGGATCTCGGGATCAAGGCGGCCTACATGCACAGTGAGCTGGATGCGCTTGAGCGGGTGGAGGTGCTCTACCGGTACCGTCGGGGCGATTATGATGTCCTGGTAGGCATTAACCTGCTTCGCGAGGGTATCGACATACCCGAATTGGGCCTGGTTGCCATTCTGGATGCGGACAAGGAGGGTTTTCTGCGGTCAGAAACTTCGCTTTTCCAGATATCGGGACGAGCGGCGCGGAACGTGGACGGACGCGTGATCATGTACGCCGATAAAATCACGGAGAGCATGCGGCGCGTTATCGCTGAGACGGACAGGAGAAGGAAAATCCAGATGGAATACAACAAGCGTCACAATATCACTCCGGCCACGGTTGCCAAGGAGCTCAAACCGCTTGTGGATCCGAACCTGATCGGCGCAAAATCGTTTGAGATTCAGACAGGCGAGGATGCGCCCGACGCTTTGGAGCATATCAAGGTTGCCGACGACGGTATCCGCTACAAGGCCTCGCCGGCTATGAAGGAGGTTGTCTTTGAGGACAAAAGTGACTTCCTGGCGTATTTGAAAGAGGCGATGCGAACCGCGGCGAAAAACATGGAATTTGAGGAGGCCGCCCGCATCCGGGATCAGATCGCCCAGGTTGAGAAAGAGTTGAAGTAATATGCCATGGCGCCGGAGAAACTTTTGTGTTCCTGCAAAACTTTTAGATGCCTGGGAACACCTTTTCGTGCCTGGATGAAAGATCTTCAAGCTTGGCATAACACCATCATGCATGGGAGAGAAAGATTCCTTATCCTTTAGTATGGTCTTTTTGGAGCAGATTTCATGCACAACTGTATATACTATTAGAAGAACTGGATGGGAACACTCTCCTATATAAAAAATTTTATCAAAGACAGGCAGGTCGCCTCCATTACCCCGACATCGCGGTACACCATTGAACGGGTATGCAGGCATATCAACTTCGAAAAAGATTTGCGCATCATCGAATTTGGTCCGGCTGACGGTGTTTTTACCAAGGTCATCCTTGAAAAGCTGACTCCCGAATCTGAAATCATTGCCATAGAAACCAATACGGACTTTGCGAGGTCGCTGCGCCAGCATCATGACAAGCGGCTGACGGTGGTCAACCGGAGTGCCGAGGATGTCATGGAGATTGCATCAGGCCGAAATTGGAACAGTGCGGATTATATCCTGTCGGGAATCCCGTTTTCATTCTTGAAAAAAGACGTTAAGCATAAGATTCTGCAGGAATCGGCAGATTTACTGGGCGACCGGGGATTTTTCCTCGGCTACCAGACCTCATCGCATCTAAAACCGCACTTAAGCGCCTATTTCCCGAAGGTGCAGACGGAGATGGAATACCTGAATATTCCACCCATGTGCATATACAAGGCATGGAAATAGGGGTCCGGAGCAGGCAGGCTGCAACGCAGCTGCATGACAGGCAACGGCAATAAAGGCAACGACAGGCAATCTGTCAGTTCCTGAAAACCAGCTTCCCATACTTGCGCTTCCCCACCTTCAGGATAAATGCTCCATCCATGCCGGCATCAAAACGGAATCTCGGGTCCGTTATCTTTTCGCCGTCGAGTGTGACCCCTCCCTGTGTCACCAGGCGGCGCGCTTCATTGCTGCTGGCGACAAATCCGGTTTCACGGATCACATCCAGAAGACCATGATCGGAATCCGATGAGAAAGTGAATTCGGGCATCTCGTCAGGCACATCTTTCCGGACGACGGTTTTTTCGAAATATGCACGGGCGGCATCCGCCTTTCCCGAACCGTGATACATCCGCGTGATGGTCCACGCCAGATCATGCTTCGCATTCCGGGGATCAGTTTCCGCCCGCTCCCGAATCCCGGGAAGACGGGCGTGATCCATATCCGTCACCAGTTCAAAATAGGGGTAAATCAACTCGTCAGGGATGGAGAGGGCCTTGCCATACATGTCCTCCGGCTTTTCGTCGATGCCGATATAGTTGTCATAGGACTTGGACATTTTCTGCGTACCGTCGGTGCCGACAAGCAGCGGCATCATCAGGCAAATCTGCTGCGATTGTCCGAATTCCCTCTGGAGATGCCTCCCTACCAGTAAATTGAACTTCTGGTCAATACCGCCAAGCTCGATGTCCGATTTCAGGTGGACGGAATCCTGGCCCTGGGCAAGCGGATAGAGAAACTCGTGCAGAGAGATGGTGTCGTTGTTCTGGTATCGTTTTGTGAAGTCATCCCGCTCGATCATGCGGGCCACGGTGTAGTGGGATGCGAGCCGTATTACATCCTCAAAAGTCATTGGAGCAAGCCACTCTGAATTATAAACAATCTCGGTTTTATCAGGATCAAGGATTTTGGAGGCCTGTTCAAAGTAGGAACGGCCGTTTTCCAAGATCTCCTCGCGGGTGAGGGCCGGACGGGTTTTGTTAGCTCCCGAAGGGTCACCGATCATGGCGGTAAAATCGCCGATGATGAGGATGGTATGGTGTCCCAGGTCCTGGAACTGCCTCATTTTTCGGAGGATGACGGAATGTCCCAGATGCAGATCCGGACGCGTGGGGTCGCATCCCAGTTTTACACGAAGCGGGGTTTGCGTTTTATGGGATTTTTCAAGTTTTCGGACAAGCTCCTCGCGGGGGACGATTTCAACCGTTCCTCTTTCAATAATTTCAAGTTGTTCTTTTACGGGCGGGACAGGCATGTTATTCATCACTGACTATGGGTACGGAGAGATAGCGTTCTACGGATTCACGATAGGGTTTAACGCCGGGAAGCACCCTTGCCACGATGTCATAGGAGGCAGGGGCAACCTTAAGCATGGGCTTGTAGAACAGGGACTCTTTTTGGATGTCGCTGCCGGAAAAACCGAATCCGGCTGCAAAAATAAGTACGATACTCACGATCAGGCTGCTTTTGAGCACACCAAAAAGGGATCCAAAAAGACGGTTTGGAATACTCAGCAGCAACAGCTGAATGAGTTTGTCAAGAAAAACGATGGAGGCATACACGGCAATCTGCGCCGCTATGAAAAGCAGAGCAAAGCCAATGTAAGGCAAATAGATTTCCCGGATATTGAACAATGCGCCAATGATGGATCCGGCAAAATTGGCATATTGAAACGCGACGAACACGGCAAGAACAAGACCGACAATGCGAAACACTTCCTTGACAAGTCCATTTCGGAATCCTTTCCAGGCAAAAATTGCAACAAAAAGGATAATGAAGGCGTCAAGAAGGTTCATTGGGATTCCAGAAGTTCGCGAACGACCCGGTTGACCAGAGCCCCGTCGGCCTTTCCTTTTACTTTCGGCATCAGGGCGCCCATAACCCTGCCCATATCCGACGGAGAAGAAGCCCCGGTCTTGCCGATCACTTCTGATGCAAGCGAACGGATCTCATTCTCAGACATCATTTCAGGCAGATAGGATTCAATAACCTTGAGTTCATACTCTTCGGTTTCCAGCAAATCGGTTCTTCCGGCGTCCCGGTATTGGGAAATGGAGTCCTTGCGTTGCTTGGCTGCTTTCATAAGCACCTCTTGCACCTGGCTTTCACTGAGGGTTGCATCGCTGCCTTTCCTCTCGCTGATTTCCCTTTCGAGAATCTTTGCTTTCAGTGAACGAAGCACCTGAAGACGGGGAGCGTCTTTTGTCCGCATGGCCTCCTTAAGATCGCGCAATATTTTTTCGTATGTGCTGCTCATAGCTTTGCGGTGTTCGTGAAAATCAAATAATGCACACTAACGGCATTGTGGCGGCCCCTCGGGCCTTACGCTGCTACCACTGCAAATTAGCCAGTTTACCTAAACAAAAAAAGGCTATACAACAGATGCATAACCTTTTTGAAAAAAAGAAAAGGGATCAAAATCAGGACTTCTGGCGGGAAATGAAATCCTTCACCTGATCCTGCTCCATTGTAGCTTCATGGAAGACCACCTTGCCTTTCGCTGACTTTTTGGAGAGAATGACCTTGGCCATTTTTCTCTGGGTAGCCTTAGCTGCGAGGACTTGTTCCCCGAAAATCTGTTTCTTGGCCATAACGATGTTCCTTATTTAATCTCTTTATGGAGGGTGTGTTTCCGCAGTTTGGCATTGAATTTCTTCAATTCCAGCCGGTTAGTGGTAGTTCTTCTGTTTTTGGTTGTTACATAGCGGGAGGTGCCCGGTGCTTCAGTGCACTCAAGAATCACCTGTATGCGATTTCCTTTTGCCTTCGCCATAACCGATATCAAATATTTTTGTTAAGGGTGCCTTTTTCACGGGCCTCTTTCAGAACCGC
>SKUI01000102.1 GCA_007122185.1 Rhodothermia bacterium
CCACCCACTAGAGCTGAGAGAAATGGAAGCATTAGGAAGACAAATACTCGTAGAATTCTACGAATGCAATGAAGAGGTGCTCAATGATGTTGCACAGATTGAAGCAATTTTACTCGAGGGAACCCGGGCATCCGGTGCTTCCATCATTTCTCACAAATTCCACAAGTTCAGTCCCCACGGTGTAAGCGGAATGGTGGTGATAGCCGAATCCCACGTTGCCATTCACACCTGGCCGGAGTACGCTTACGCCGCTGTTGACATTTTCACTTGCGGTGAAACCATTGACCCCTGGATCATCCAGGAGCACCTCAAGGAACATTTCGAGTCCAGGAACACTTCTGCAATGGAGCTCAAGCGAGGGATGTTCAAGGTGGCAGAGGGACAAAAACTGCTTTTCAAGCCAGAAAACGCTGCAAAGTTCAGCAACTGACAGACAGTCCCCGTCCCTGACTGCGCCACAGTGAACACTTGGTAAGGGCGATGGATTTCAGACTACGGCATCATATGAAATCTCATGGAATGATGTCAGCGTAACCCGGCCATATGGCAAGCGATTTTCCCAAATGAACGTGTTCCGCCAAAGCGTCACCATCCGCACATTTTCAGATCAGTATAACCAGTTAATATTTTCATCCATCTACGTAACGGAGCTGTCATACATGAATATGGTTTCCACACCCAATATCTTTTGTTTGGTCAAAGGGGCAGGCGAAGGGCGAACATTGCTGAATGCTTTCGACCAGGCGCTTCTGAACGCCGGTGTCGGCGATACCAACCTGGTCCGCATGAGCAGTATCGTACCTCCCGGTGCCAAACAACGCAAATCGATTACGCTTCCCAAAGGAGGGCTCATTCCTGTTGCCTATGCCCACATCGACTCCGGGAAGCCGGGGGAAGTGATTTCGGCAGCTATTGCCGTTGCCTTGCCGGAAGATCCGGATCTGGCCGGTGTGATCATGGAACATGAGGCGAAAGCGCCCTTGGCAGAGGTTGAGGAAATAGTGCGCCAGATGGCTCAGGATGCGTTTGAGTACCGAAACCGGAAACTGGGCGCCCTTTTCTCCACCGGCGTGGAACACACCGTGGAATCGTGTGCTGCCGTCTTTGCCGGCGCCGTTCTTTGGTATGAATAACCTTAATCAGGATCTGCATGCAGTTTAATGAATATTACAACGGCCGGACGGGACTCACTGTCGGCGTCAACAAAGTCCTGTTTTCTGAAGAAACCCCCTACCAGAAAGTTGAAATCCTTGAAACGGATACATGGGGCAACATGATGACCATTGACGGAATGGTCATGCTTTCGGAGAAAGACGAATTCGTCTATCATGAAATGCTTGCCCATGTGCCCATGTTCGCCCATCCGAAACCCCGCCGGGTGCTGATTATTGGCGGCGGCGACGGCGGAACGGCGCGGGAGGTGTTGCGGCACCCAACGGTGGAACATGTCGACATGGTTGAAATAGACGAGGCGGTAGTTCGTGCCGCAAAACAGTTCCTCCCGGATGTCGGCAATTTTGACAACCCGAAACTGCATGTCCGTTTTGAGGATGGCATTACATTCGTGGAAAAGGTGTCGGACCCCTACGATGTGATCATCATCGACGGATCGGATCCGGTGGGACCTGCGGTCGAACTGTTCAGCGAATCCTTTTACCGGAATTGCTACAACGCGCTCACACCTCAGGGAGTCCTTTCATCCCAGACTGAAAGCCCCTGGGTTCCGTCCTATCATCCGGCTATACGAAAGCTTTTTCAATCCCTGGATGTGATTTTTGAAGTCTCCCGGATGTATCTGGCGTTCATTCCGCTCTATCCTTCCGGAATGTGGTCGCTTGCCTACGCCTCAAAAGGCCTGCATCCGCTTGATCCGGAAGTCATGGACCGCGTTGTGAAAGGCACCACAACGATGGATGCTTCGTTACGTTACTATAATCCGGAAATTCACCAGGGATCGTTTGCACTGCCGGGATTTGTCCGGGAAATTCTCCGCTAACTCCACGATATGCTGATACTCTCTTATGTCATTGCCGTATTGTTTGCGGCAGCGGCGGCAGAGGATGGTAGACCGGATTCCTATCTTGCGGAAACGGACACCGGGTTTTCGGATGAGGTAACGGTCCGCTATTTCAGGAATGGCCAGGCAGCCGACCCACCCGTCCCGCTGGCCGAATCTCTGCATACCGCACTGATGCATGACAGCAAGCGGATTGAGGAAACCGTTAAAGAAATCCTTGCCCCGCACCTCTACGAATCCGGTTTTTTTTCGGCCGAAATTGACAGTATCACCCTCCCGCGAATACCTGGTGAAGCCGCTCAGGGACAGCGGTCGGACGAGGTTCCGGATCCGGAGGGCGCTGTCGGTACCCAAATCATATCCATCCATGTAACTACCGGTTGCCGCTATCGCATAGGAGCGCTCAACTACCGGGTAGCAGATCAGGAACAGGGGCTGCTGGACCGTTTTGTGCCATTCTATGAAGAAGGGGAACTGTATGACCGCATGGCGCTTGAAAGGGAATTCCGTCGCGCAATACGCCATATGGAAAATCAGGGATATCCGCTGGCTCGACTGCAGATCACCGGTTTTAACCCGGATCACGCTTCGTGCACGGTGGACATTGAAGCCGAGTTGGAGGCCGGCCCGTCGATGACCGCCACCGGCGTGGTTACAAACCCGTTGAATCAGGTCCGCCCCGATTACATCCAGACCGCGTCAGGTATCCGGGAAGATGACACAATCACCCCGGATCTGTTTCGCAGGGGGCGCCGAAATCTTGAAAACACGGGCTTTTTCCGGCAGGTAAGCGAAGGGGACCTCCTGATCAGGGATGGAGACACGTACATTTACTACGACGTGGAAGAACAACGAGCCAACCATTTTGATCTGATGTTCGGCTATGTCCCGGGCCAGGCAACCGGGAATGATATTGTCGGACGCGGCGAAATGTTGATTCGCAACGTCGGGTGGGCGGGCAGCACCCTCCAGCTCATGTTTGAACGCCTGGATAACATGGTCACGCGATTGGAGTCGGGTTTTGAGCGCGAGTGGATCATGGGCCAGCCTCTTGGCTCCGGCATCGACTTCCGCTTCGTCCAGCAGGATACCAGCTACCAGATTCGTGAAATCCACCTCATGGGCTCATACCGGCGTTCGCCCGAGCGGCGGTATTCCGTTCATCTTGGCCAGCAGAACGTATCCGCAAATGACGATCCGGCCCTGGGCATTACCGTGCTGGACGGGGTCACACGCACTGCGGGATTCGGTTTCCGCTTCGACAATACCGACAGCCGGTTCACCCCCCGGCGCGGCATGCTGTTTGACCTGTATGTGGAGTCCGGATTCCGACGGATCGACGATGCCCGGGCCGAAGAACTCAGAAGCCGGGGCACCATGATGCAGCAACGGGTCCGGTCTTCCCTCAAAACCTACTACAGCCCTTTTGCCAGGCAAATAATCGCCCTTGGCATTCATGGCGCACTGACGGAATCTCCCGAATACACCGAAACGGATGTCATGCCGCTGGGCGGTTCCCGGTCCATCCGCGGCTATCGGGAGGAGCAGTTCCGGGTTGCCAGGTATGCCTGGGCGGAACTGGAATACCGCTACTTGCTCGATCCCTATTCGCACGCCTTTGTTTTCGGAGCTGCTGGTGGATACGAACGGCCGGCCATGCTGGGCAGGGTGGAGGACAGCTCCTCAGGCTGGCTTTACTCGGGTGGATTCGGTTTTCGCTTCCAGACGCCGATCGGCCTCATGCAGTTTACCTACGCTGTCTCGGCGGAAGACCCCCTGCATAACGGCAAAGTCCATTTCAGCCTTACCGCTGGATTTTAGGAGGCGGCGACATCCACGAGCGGATGCGTTCATCCCTCATCATCAAGCCAGCGCGATACCAGGGGTTGGTAGGTGTCCGTGCGGCGGTCCCTGAAAAAGGGCCACGTAGTTCGGTGGCGATCCTGTGATTGCAGCTCAATCTGACAGGAGAGTACCGCTTCCTCCGTGCCGCCTTCAACCAGCACTTCGCCGAACGGGCCGCTCACAAAGGAGTGCCCCCAGAAGGCAAGCCGCTCCTCGGTGCCCGTCCTGTTCACGGAGGCGACATGGCATCCGTTTGCAATGGCGTGGCTCTTCTGGATGGTTTGCCATGCATTCAGATACCGATTCGCCAGCTCGCCGGATTCTTCGGGCAGGGAGGCTATGGCGGTGGGGTAGACCAGCAGATCGGCGCCCATCATCGCCGTGATCCTTGCGGCTTCGGGATACCACTGATCCCAGCAGATCAGAACCCCGATTTTACCGTACCGGGTGGCAAAGACCGAATATCCCAGGTCACCGGGAGTGAAATAGTACTTTTCGTGAAAACCGGGATCCTCCGGGATGTGCATTTTGCGGTATTTGCCGAGGTATTTGCCATCGGCGTC
>SKUI01000243.1 GCA_007122185.1 Rhodothermia bacterium
ACGTATCATGAGCCTGGGAAACCCCCTCCCGTATTGATGCAAAAAAGCCGAAATTTATGGTCTCGAAACCGAAATATTCATGGGGATCGACAATGGCAATGCCGATAATGCGCCGATCCGGGTCAGGAGCGATGTTCACGTCCATAACCTCCTCATCACGACGTATTGAGAAGGTCATTTCATCGCCGCCTTCCTGTATTTTGTTGACCATCTGGATCCAGAAACCCACCGCCTCTCCATCAATGGCTACAATCTCGTCACCGGGCTTGAGTCCGGCTTCGTCCGCCGGCGATCCTTCAGAAACGGCACCCACTTTACTTGGAAGGGCATTCTGCAACTCAATAAACTCCGGATTTCTGGCAAGATGATCGAGAAAATCCTCGGGTGGACGGAGTGTGATCATTTCCCCGTCGCGTTCCACGGTAAAGGTCAGTGATTTACTGGTAATCTCGGAGATGGAGAAGAACTGCCCCCTGCGGACATAGTCGATCTCTTTGTCGTTGACAGCCACGATGCGGTCACCGGTCTGAAAACCCACTTTTTCCGCCGTGGAGCTTTCCGGGATGTACATTCCCTTTATATTTTCTACAGGGATCTGGTTGACACCGTGCGAGTAGGTGATAACCGCAAATATGGCGTATGCCAGGAACATGTTGAAGATCACCCCGGCCGTAATGACGATCATGCGCTGCCATACCGGTTTGCTTCGATACTCGTAGTGCTTTGGCTCGGACTTGGTAAAACTGTCGTCCATGCTCTCATCGACCATGCCCGAAATTTTTACGTATCCACCCAGGGGAAGCGCCGAGACACAGTAGTCGGTGTCTCCTTTTTTTATACCAAAAAGGCGTGGCGGGAAACCGATGGAAAAACGCTCCACCCGCATCCCAAAAAGTTTTGCAGCCAGAAAGTGTCCCAGTTCGTGCACCAGCACGAGAATAAAAATGGCCGCTATAAAAATGACTATGGTCTGAAGTATGCTAAAAATCACTTACTTATGAAATTTCTGGTTATATCAGATAATCCGGGCGTAGGCTCTTGCCTCCCGGTCCACCGCTTCGAGCGACTCTACTGATAACGTGTCTGTGTTTCTTATATGAGCTAAACTTTTTGCTACTATTTCAGATATCTTAATATACGAAATTTCTTCTTTGAGAAATCGCTCAACAGCCACTTCGTTTGATGCATTTAAGACCGCTGGTGCGTAACCGCCGGCATCAATGGCCTGCAGGGCCAGATCGAAACAGGGAAAACGGTCCAGATCCACAGGTTCAAACGTCAATTCCTGTGCCTTGCTCCAGTCGATCTGCCGGGATGGCAGCGGCCAGCGATCCGGAAAACTCAGCGCGTACTGGATCGGGAGGCGCATGTCCGGAAGGCCCATCTGCGCTTTGATGGATCCATCATGGAAGAGCACCATGGAGTGTACGATGCTTTGCGGATGCACAACGGCCTCAATGCGCTCAAGAGGCAGGCCGAACAGCCAGTGTGCCTCAATGACTTCGAGGCCCTTGTTCATCATGGTTGCCGAATCAATAGTGATTTTGGCACCCATATCCCAGTTCGGGTGCTTGAGGGCATCACGGACAGTTGCCTGTCGCAGCTGCTTTCTGCTCCATGTGCGGAATGGGCCCCCGCTTGCTGTGATGATCAGTTTCTCAATGTTCCTCAATTCCTCGCCGACCAGGCATTGCAAAATGGCACTGTGCTCCGAATCTATCGGAATCAGGCGGTCGTAGTTGCCATTGAGATACGGTGCCAGCAGCGCACCACCAACCACCAGCGACTCTTTGTTGGCCAGTGCCACCTTTTTTCCGGCCGAGAGCGCCGCAATACTCGGACGGAATCCCGAAAAACCCACCAGGCTGTTTATGACCGTATCGACTTCATCCGCGGTTACCAGATTGTCCATCTTTCCCTTGCCGCAGAGCAGCCCGGTATCCGTATGTGTGACGGCATCCCTGAGCTGCCTGAAATGGGTCTCATCCACCAGTAAAGCATAAGCAGGACGGAATTCGTTGATCTGCTTGGCCAGTGTTTCCCAGTTGGTGTGCGCCGTGATGGCAAATACCTCCAGGATGTCCGCATGTTCTCGCACAATATCAAGTGTCTGGGTCCCGATGGATCCGGTCGACCCGAGAATAAGAAGGCTTTGTCTGTTCACGTCAGTATGCAGGTAGTATCCTAAGCGGTTATGGCGTTGTGCATGTCAATCCGGCACAGTAAAATACCATAAATATAATTTGGCTGAAATTGTTCCCGGATCGGCATCTTTTTTTGTGCAACGGGGGATCTTCAAAAAACGGAAAACAGACATGAGATACCGTTTTATTCCGTCACAAAAACGACACCCAGCATCCGACCGCTGCGAAAACCATCCCTGCGATGAGAGTGCAGCAACTTCTCATTCCGGACAGTACAGGCTGTATCACGAATAACAGAAGAATCAGAAATGCCGTTTTTCAGGATCTCTTCACAGACGAACCCCTGTAAATCAACGTGAGGCTTGTATCCGGTCCGATCCACGAAACGTTCCGGAAACCGGGAGGCCACCTCTTCACCAACTTCAAAAGCCTCCAGCGAGATGCATGGACTTATGTAAGCCTGTATCAGGTCCGGCTCTGCACCTATTTTCTCCATCTGGCGCACCGCTTCAGGTATGATTCCTGCAATGGCACCCCGCCAACCGGCATGCACTGCTGCCACAACTTTGTTCACGCGATCCGCCAGAAGCAGGGCCGCACAATCCGCAACAAGTACTCCCACAGCCAGACCGGGCCGATCGGTAATCAGTCCGTCTGCCTCTCCCGCAAGTCCGGGCTTATCCGTGTACAATACCTGCCTGCCATGTACCTGTTTAGACATGCACAGTGTCACATCCGGGCGGTCAAAATACCCCGAGATGATGCTGCGATTGTTTTCAAGCGCCCTTAACGCATCATCGGAATGCCTGGGATCCGTAACGGATTCAAAACGTGCGCCACCCTTCTCAATCTCGCGGTTGATAAACGCGGCATGCAGCTCTTTTCTGTCTGTCCAGATCTCAGGCATCAGGCCGCAGCTCCGTTTTCATCCAGTGATGCGGTCAGCACATCCCGGACCAGATCCATTGGCATGGCTTTACCGAACCACAGTTCAAATGACCGGGACGCCTGATGCAGGAACATGTCACCCCCCCCGATCACTTTCGCTCCTTCACGGCGCGCCTGCTGGAGCAGTTTTGTTTCGGCAGGATTGTATATGATATCATAAAAAATCTTGTGTTTCAGCAACGGAACAAGTCGTTCCGGCACCGGAGAGCGGTCACGGGCGGGATGCATTCCCACCGGCGTGGTATTCACAAGAAGATCTGACCCACGGACAGCTTGCTCCAGATCATCATACGTCACAAGGCGCACAACTCCTGGAAACATGGCAGCCTTTTCATGCATCCTGTATTTGCGACTTACAAGGTAAATGCTTTTACACCCGCTTTCTATCAGACCGGCTATCGCGGCCCTGGCAGCTCCGCCTGTTCCCAGAATGGTCGCACTGGCAACCTTCCCAAAACGCTCCAACGGCTTCATGAAACCGTAGACATCGGTGTTGTACCCTGTCAAGAGTCCATTCCGGCCATCTGGTACAATGGTATTCACTGCCCCGATTCGCTGCGCGGTATCTTCAAGCGTATCAAGCAACGATACGATCTTTTCTTTCAGCGGGATTGTGACATTGGAGCCTCTGAATCCCGGCAATGCAAAAAGGCCGGGGATCAGGTGGAATTCCGCAGGCGGACAAGCCACGGCATGATACTGCGCGGTAATTCCGTGATAGACAAGCGCAGCATTGTGTATTGCGGGTGAGCGGCTGTGTGAAACCGGATATCCCAGCACGCAAACAAACGGCTTGGCAACGAATTCACTTTCAAGAAACTCGGAGAGGAGCATTTATAGGTGGCCAACTTGGATCACTTGCAGATAAAAAAAAAGGGGCATAAGCCCCCTTTTTAAACACTGCCTGAAAATCAGGCTGTTACCTCTTCTTTCTTTTCGGAAGCGACTTCCTCTTTCTCACTTTCGTCTTTGAAACTGCCGCTTTCTGCCAGATTCTTGAACTTCTCAAGATCGCTCATAAGTTGATCAGGCAACTCCTCGATAAATTTGGCCATTTCAGTAGAGGGATCACCAAAGAACGTCCGGTAATCAAGACTGAAATCTACCTTGGTGCGGGATCCGTTGTTCAACGGAGTGAAGCGAATGGTTCCGGTCTGGTTCAGGTTGCCATTGATGGTGATCCAGGCAAAGCGTGTATTACGCAGATCATCAATGATGTTGGTGGTCCACCGGAATTCTTCTCCACCAATTTCAGTTACGTATTCAAAAGTTTGTGAGTTCACTTTGTTAACCTCCCTGAGTGAGGACAGGAACT
>SKUI01000247.1 GCA_007122185.1 Rhodothermia bacterium
AGAGTTGAAGTTCCGCATATAACATTTGTTCGCATGGGAATTGTTGAAATTATTCAAACGACTGTCCTCTATTTGCTCATCACCGTTGCGGGTATCTTTGTGATTGTCAATCCGCTCACTACGGCATTTGCTTTCATGTCGCTTACCACCCGGATGAAAGAAGAGAGACGAAAAGAAATTGCCCTCAAGGCGACAAAAATCTCAACCGGTCTCTTCTTCATCTTTGCATTGCTGGGTGGCGTTATTTTCCAGCTGTTCGGCATCACACTTGCGGCGTTTCGCATCGCCGGAGGGATTATTCTGTTCGGCATTGCCTTGGGTATGATCCGGAGCAAGGGGGTGGATGAACGGAAGCAGACCAAGCCGGAGGGGGAGATTGCCGATGACATCTCGGTCATCCCGCTGGCCATTCCGTTTATCAGCGGGCCGGGATCCATTGCGACAGTCATGATCCTGACCAGTGAAGCGCCTACGATTTACCATACAGGCCTGGTCTTTGTGGCCGTGCTTATCACTACGGTGACCTGTTACTACTCCATGGTCTATTCCAAGGTCATTGTCAAGTATCTCGGCGACAGCGGGAAGCAGATCATCACAAAAGTATTCGGACTCATACTGGCGGTAATATCAGTCCAGTTTGTAATCAACGGTGCCGCCAACGTGCTGGTTGATTTCGGTATCTTTGAAATCCCGGGAATTGATCCTGGGCCCGGGTTTGAGGGTGAATAACTTTCAGTGTTGCGATCCGGAAAACCCGCAGGGCCCTTGCCAGGCCAGAAACTACTGCCAGAGCATATATATCATAATTCCGGAATAGACGTTATTATTCGGCGACTTTGGCAGTACCTTCATGACAGCACCATACCATATCCACCAGAGCACCCCGATCCTTGAGCGATCACCGAACCGACAGAACCGACCGCATCACACTTGACCGTGAGAGCAAAGAACATACCCGGCGTTTCAAGCGCAGCCTGAACAAGGTCCGCCTGTCCCATACGCTCATGCAGCTCTTCTGGACGGCCGGACCGGTAACCGGACTCGGGCTTATCGGCGGTTATTATATCGGTTTCGGGCGGTTTCCTTCCCTTGAGCTGCTGATCTACTTTGTCAGTTTCACAGTGCTTTCCGGACTTATCGGTCTGGTCGCCCGGCTGGTGTTCATAAACACCCGCGGGCACCTTGAAGAACAGGGGGAACGGGATGTCCTGGAAGTGACCGACAAGCTGGGGGATTTGATCCTTGCCACCAGGGACATGAACGTCCAGGCCTGGGAGGGGGATGCGCGCCGGCGGGAGGCGGCGCTGCAACTGCTGAGGCGGGTGGACCTGACCTCCTATGGTGTATCCGTTGCGTTCACGGATCTTACCGGCAACCGGGAAATCGGTGAGATCATGGCACAAATTTACACGTACCGCCGGATCGGCCTGCACTCGCGGGTCCGGGAGCTCTATGCCGAATACCGCGAACAGATCCACCGGGCCGTGCGGGACCTTGAGGAACAGACCCCGGATGCCGCCCGTGAACTCCGGCAGTGGTTTACCGGTGGCAGTATCGGCACCTCGCGGAGAGGTGTGCCGCGTGAGCCGTTCTTCCTGCAGCGGATCATGTCCTCCATTGAAAACAACAATCCGCACCTGATGACTTTCCGGGACGTGGAGGAGATCATCATCCTCGCATTTGAGCTTATCAGCGGCCGCGAGATCCCAACACTTGTTTTTGAATACAGTGGAAGGTGGAAATTCGCCCGTGCTTTGGACGAGTTGGAGGAGAGGCGCAGCCAGTACCGCGTCTACCAGGCACGCGGCGGCAACCGGATCCGCGCGCTGGCCGCCTATCTTGTGGAAACCGGTTATGTTACCCGGGAAGAGCTGCCCGGGGGGCTTTCGCTCTATCAACTGGTGGATGTGGTTACAGCCATCATCGACCGCCTTGCCGATGACATAGCCCGTGCCACTGCCGACCCGGATGTGCCCCCCGCAGAATTGAAGCGCCTGGTGCGGATCATGCGTACCAGCATGGAGCTCTACAACATGGCCTACAAAGCATACAGGGAAACGGGGCGGAGGCATGCCCGGCTGCTGGAGGCGGCCCGTAAATGGGAAACGATGGTGTCGCAGGCATACGGGGATCCCGGTGCACTGAAAATTGGCGGCGGCAAAAGGGGAATACGCATCCTTGAAAACACCATATCGCTCGACGATGACGCGCGACTTGAGGTATGTCGCCACCTGGCATGGTATTTTGAAAAGCTCGACGTGCATCAAACAGGATTCACATTCCGTCCGCCGGACGATCACTCATTTGACCTTGGGGATATGGACGGCCTGCAATCACGGGAGGCATCGGCCTCTATGGCGGCGCGCTACCTGGCCATTGAGGTCGCCCTTGCCCTGGAGCCTCACATCAAGCTGTACAAGCCGGAAATCCAACGGAACATCAATGCCACCAAGGCCATTTACCTCGGCGAGCTTTCACCTGAAATGAATGCCATGCAGAAAGCGGAGCTGGGCAGGCGCATGGCCGGGGAAGCTGACAACCGGCTGGATGTTGCCGCCGAGCAGATAGCCGACACGCTGGTGCGGGTTTATGATGTGACTCTGACACACGAGGCCCGGGAATTCCTGCACTACACGTATGGCGCCCGGATGGAGGTTCTCGAGTTGCTGGAAAAACGCAACAAACATACCGATTCCATGGTCAGCCACCTGAATGAGCGTCCGCCCCTTGTGGAACCGCCGAAGCCGCAATGGGCAAAAACCGTGGCTTTCGCGCGGAGAAGGCGGAACCGTCCTGCGCGCCGCTGAGACAGCGGGCCATCACTTGCAACGGCCCGCAAGAACGTCAGTTGTTCAAACAAGAGTTGACCGGCCCTTTCACCGATGGCATCATTTCCATCGATTGATTACTGAATGGCTAATATTGACCCGGATGTATCCGGTCTGCTGCCTATCCGTAAATCCGGAACAGACTTGAATTCCAGAGGTTTTAGTTGTTTACGCAGTCTTTTCATGAATTCGGGTCCCGGATCAACTTTGTGTGTCAAATAGTCCGGATCTGTCTCCTTCCATACATCCGAGCCTTGAAAATCCTGGTACTCATGGTGCCCGATCACGTAATCTATGTCGTACTTGCCAGCAAGCCAGGTTATCAGTTCGGTATTGGCCCTGAGCTGGGCGCGTGTCAGAGGCGCTTGCGATCCACCGATGTTTTCGATACCTATGGCCATATAGTTCAACCCAATGGTGTGCCGGGCAAAGGTGGTGTCGGGCAGGAGCCGGAAAATGGTTCCGTCCCTGTCCACCAGAAATTGTGCCGAGACGTTGAGGGCACTGGCATCCTGCAGATTGGTCCTGCCACGCAGGCGTACCGGATTGAAGATGTCGAAGGTTTCCTCTAAGGAGTATACAGCCGTCCAGTGAACCACTATCATCCGGGGATCAATGACAGCTCGGTCGGCATTAAGGCCGTGCCGCACTTTCATGTATTCCAATGACAGCTGCTCACGTTCATCGTTGAAAATGATGGGTTTTTCGAAAATGCGGAAGGTCGGGTCGTTGTCCTGGCACCCGGTGACGGACAGCAGCAGCACCAGCAACATTGCGGCAATCGGAAGGGCGCGGCTGTGCGAGTGCACGAACCTGTTGCTGTGTTTGCACCTGTTTTCACATATTCGGATTTGGCAAGGAGGGATTTCGGGATTTTGCATGACGTGAGATTACAATTTCGGCACCCGGAACAAAAAAGGCAGGCATTCCCGGCATGAAGCCATGCCGGGAACACCTGCCATGTATGATTACATGTTGGTTATTCGGGCCTGTCCCACCAGACGCGGGTTTTCAGGCGCACGGCCGGAGTGTTGTCGGGGACATTGTCGGGATTCCTGACTTCTTCGTTGCCTTCGTAGATCATGGCTCGGATCCAGTCCGACTCATCATTGGCATCGAATATGATGGTGTTCAGGTTGGCCGGACGCTGCAGGCTCGGGCCGTAAATATCCTGGCTGTAGTCCATCCGGCGCATATCCACCCAGGTTTCCGGGTTGAGCGTCTGAGCAATATATTTTTGACGCATGATATGGCTGAGGCCCTGGGTCAGATTACTGAAATGACCGGCCACCCCGTCGGCAACCAGCTCTGACCAGTAGTCTTCGATCTCGGTCGGGGTTACGCCTACCTTGCGCATATGGGCGCGTACGCCTTCCTCGTAGGCCGCCAGCGCGCCAGACACGTCACCCGAACGCAGGCGTGCTTCCGCCTCGATCAGCTTGACCTCACCGTAGGTGATGAACGGGAACGGGGAGTCGATACTGGTGTAGTAACCGGAGTTGCTGAAACGACCGTAGTCTTC
>SKUI01000147.1 GCA_007122185.1 Rhodothermia bacterium
TATCCAACAGATTTCCAGCATCCTGCAGTTATCAAACATCAAAAAGATCCAACACAATCCAACCGTTCGTTCACATGGTCAACAAAGAGATTCGCATCAATGTAACCCTGGACAAAAAAAGCATCCCGGAGAAAATCATCTGGAATGCGGATGACACCAGCATAACCGACATGCCGGTCCGCGCCATGCTGCTCGCCCTCTGGGATCACAACAACAAGGACACCCTCCGTCTGGATCTCTGGACCAGGGACATGAGCCGGGACGAGATGAAGATTTTTTTCTATGAAACCCTCAAAACCATGGCCGACACCCTTGAACGTTCCGTCGACGACGAGCGCATCGCCGGCGACATGCGCGATTTTTGTTCCTATTTTGCCGAAAAAATGGATATAATAGACAAAACTGGGGAGTGAAAGCCCGCATTCATAAAAAAAACCGATGATGTCATGACGACAAAACAGATTCTATATGTCGAAGACGACAACGCAAACCAGATGCTGGTCAAGCTGTTTTTCAAGAAAGAGCCTTTTGAAATGACCGGGGTGGACAACCCCGATGATGCGCTGGAACTCATGAAATCACAGCCGTTTGATGTTGTGATCGTGGACCTGAACCTGCGAAAGGAAGGGGATGGCGCCGAGCTCATCCGGGAAATGCGAAAACTGTCCGGGTATGAAAACGTACCGGTTTTCGTTTTCAGCGGACATGATGTCCATTCCTTCAAGGAGTATGGAATAGAGGGCATGGTCAGCAAATACTTCAGCAAGCCCGTCGCCAAAAAGACACTTATTGAGGCTATTTGGGAAGTTCTTGAAATAGAACAGAACCAAACGTGACCGCGCTTTCGCGCTCGCGCTCGTCCCACAGCTCATAGCTGGTCATCCTGCCCTTTATACCGCAAAGTGACCGCAGCGCTGTGTAAAGCGGTGGAAATCCGCAGATGCGGTAGGGATCATAGTCACGTTTCATCATCTGAAGCAATTCCCGGCTGCTGCCGGCAGCGGCATGGTCGAGGAACTCACGGTCAAAGGTCCGGATATCCCCGAACAATTCCGAGGCCGGCGCCTGGTCGCCAAATTTGTGGCCCACGTGGGAAAGATCCCCCGAAATGACAAACAAGGTCTCCGGGTCGTTCGCAAAATGATGCTGCAAAAAGGAAGCCATGCCATCCACTTTCCGGCCGGTATCCCCATCCTCCACATAATACATCTCATCCAGCGAACCGACCAGCAGGGGCACGAACGTGAACGGGTGCTTCCAGAGGTACTGCAGGAAAATGAGATGCAGTTCGATACTGTGTTCGTTCCGGTGTGCGCGGTCCGCAAAGGAGCATCCGGCTGCATCCGCCTGCTTTTCAAGAAGCCGGAGCATTTCCCTGTCGGTTCTAACGGTGCCCAGTGGCGTTTCAAAATCCTTCCGGGTGGCAATAAACGGCTTTCCGTCGTAAAGCGGATAATAGGACTCGGCGTAGTGCGAAGTAGCCAGCAACACCACCCGGCGGGGCCGCAGTTCCGCCAGCGGCCGGAATGCGGGGACGTATGATGCGAGTCCGACCCTCAGGTCAATATGCGGGGCATACAGGGCCTTGATGGCTCCCCCATTGCCCTTTTCCGTGGTACCGTGGCCTGTTTTACCCTCTGCGCTATCCGCTCTATCCGAGCGCTTTGCTTTCATTTGCGAAGTCCCATCCCGTTGACCCGATTCCGGAAATCCGGACATGTTTCTGCTTTCCGTGATCCCGTTGCTGTCCGGTCGCCCGCTCGGGGCAAAAGCCGCATCCAGCATTTCCTTTATTTCATTCGGCGCAGACGGGTAGGATGAGCCTGCGCAGACTGCCGGACGCACATCCTGCTTCTCGAAAGCTTCCTCTATCTCTGTTTTGCAGTGCGTGAACCAGGGCGAAAACAGCAGGCGCGCCTCATCCAGCTGCCGCACAAAGGCAAGCAGGTGCCCTTCATCCACCTCACTGCCGTAGCGCTTCAGGTCGTTGCAGATGTCCTGGACAGAAAACTGACCGTTTAGCATGGGAATAAGTGCGGCAATCTGATGGTCCAGCGCAATCGGCCCGGGCAGATATCCCCGGGGGTCATGGAAATAAATGAGCTCCGACCCTTCGTGCGTGACGGGTATCATTTCCACATCCGAGCGGATCGGAGGCAGTTTCATTTCGACGCTGCTCACCAGCAACTCCTGCTTCCGGGAAGCATTCTTATCCGGGTCGTTGCTACCGTACTGGCCTTTGTTTTCTTGTGGATGCGTTCCCTTGCTCATGGGATGTCCATTGTTTGTTCGAAATCGTTTTTTGTTCGATCATACCGGTTATGTGCTGATTCAACCGGGTTTATGCTTGTTCCTGTCGGCCTTTACTGATTACTGCTTTTTTTTCCTGGCCGGCCTTATCGTTTTTGCGAAGGACATTGCAGGTGCACCGGATGCCGAATTTCTCGCAGACGGGATGGTCGGGCGGTTTGGAAAACCGGGCCTTGCAGGCCGCACGTCCGTGTGCAATGAGCAGGTGGGAGAGGTTCGTCCACTCCTCCCGCGGAAACAGCGCCATCAGATCCAGCTCGATTTTGACCGGATCCTGGTGCTTCGTCAACCCGAAGCGATTGGCCAGACGTTTCACGTGCGTATCCACGACTACCCCATCGTTGATGCCAAAGGCATTCCCAAGCACCACATTCGCGGTTTTTCGGGCCGCCCCGCGCAATGAGAGCAGCTCGTCCATTGTCATGGGCACTTCGCCGCCGAACTCATCCACGATCCTGCGGGAAGCCTCTTTGATCGCCAGGGCCTTGTTCCGGTAAAAGCCGGTGGTGCGGATGGCCTCTTCAAGCTCCGGCAGCGGTGCCCCGGCCATGGCCTGAGGGGTGGGCCAGGTCCCGAACAGATCCTCTGTCACAATATTGACCCTTACATCCGTACACTGGGCGCTCAGGATGGTTGCGACCAGCAGCTCAAACGGATTGGTGAAGTTGAGCGCGCAATGCGGGTTTGGATAGTGCCCGTACAACTCGGCCAACAGTGTCGCCGCATGCTTGCGCTGATCGCCGTTTTTCCGAGGCAGCCTTTTACTTTTTCCCGGTGTTTTCACGTGTCTGAATGCCCGCTTTATTTTTTAGTGGATGGGTTATTTTAATTTTACGCAATTTGTGTATACTATAGTAGCTTTATAACCAGTGCGCTTTATTTCTGCTAACCAGCTGTAGCTGAACATCATTTGACTCCAAGGCAATGGCTACCGAACCGAACTCCCTGGATTACCGCAAGCTGGACAATCTCATCCATTCGCGCATCCGGCTTGCCCTTATGTCGGTGCTCACAAGGGTGGATGATATCAGTTTTAATGAACTGAAAAAAGTCCTCAATGCTACCGACGGCAATCTGAGCACTCACCTTTCCAAGCTTGTTGATGCCGGATATGTCTCCGTTCAGAAAACCACCGAAGGAAACAAAACCGAATCGCGTTACCGGGTAACACAGAAAGGCCTCTCCAAATTCGCCGACTATATCGTTGACCTGGCCCCGTTCATCGGATGAGTTTGCCCGACGCCACCGCCGAAAGTGCCACCACGATGCGGTTCATGCTGCGGCCGCCAATGAAAAAATGTCCGACGCCCCTGGATGAAAAGCGCGACGCCCAGACGCCCAGCCCGACTATGATCAGCAGATAGACGGCAAACGCGCCAATGGCATAGCGGTCCACGGCCAGTTCCAGTACGGTGGTCTCTTCCATCTGCGGTGTTATTAAGGACGCGCTTTCACCGGCACATCAACCAATGGCACCCCCAGCCCGGGCAAGGCCGGCCAGGGCCAGACTGTCGAAGTATACTTGCGGAGCCAGGCCGTCGCTGCTCCATCAAAAGGCATCGGACTTGCGCGTGGCAAGCACAATAGCGGCACCGATGATCAGTGACGGAAGCACAAACAGGACAAATGTCAGCATAAAAGAGCGTTTTTTCAACCAAAATCAAGCACCTGCGTACAGGATCCGGCAAACAGTCCCGCCCGGAAACACAACGAAAAGGGTCCTTACGGGAAAATACCCATTTGCTGATAGGATATGGCCACTTTTTTGATCGCGCTGATGTAAGCGGCATTCCGCAGATCCGTGTCGTACTGCCGCGCTGTTTCATGCAGCATGTGATAGGCGGTGACCATGGTGTCTTCCAGTCCGGAATCTACGATATCCCACTCCTCAGGCCCCTTGCCAATCCGCTTGACGTCGTGCTCGCTGAAATGCTCCCCGGTCAGGCCCTCAATGGCTTCCAGAAGACGCGTCATCGCATTTTCCTCATAGCGACGGTCCATCCGGCCAAACCGGATGTGAGAGA
>SKUI01000110.1 GCA_007122185.1 Rhodothermia bacterium
GAGGAGCTGGACCGCCTGCGTGACGAAGGCGTTTTCCTGGATATCTGGCAGTGGCGCGCGCACCGATCCAACCCGCTGGGCTATGCCGATAACGGCTACGTGCTGGACTACCGTCACAGCTCGGAGGGTACCGGAATGTACACAGACAATCAGGATGAAGATGGCCGGCCCCGGTTCATGTTCGACCCCGGGACCACCGGTCGCCGGGCCTTGCGCAAGGACAGCCTGGTTGCCCGCGCCTACGGCCAGGATGATCCCTATTTCATCCACCAGGACAATGCCGTTCCATTTGATCCGGATCATGATTGGCAAGATGGGGACGCCATACCCCAGCGCTTCCTGCGCCAACCCGATGGCAGCCGCGGCGCACTGAAAGCCGACGGCATCTGGCGCGACGGACATTGGGAGGTAGCCGTGACCCGCACCCTGGAGGCACCCAACCCGCGCGACAGCAAGTCCCTGGAAGAAGGCGGGTTGTATCACGTCGCGTTTGCCGTTCATGCCGACGGATCCGGCGCTCGGTGGCATTACACCTCGGTTCCCTATTCGGTTGGATTCGGTGTGGAAGCCGACATCGAAGCGGTGTACGTGGACGGATCGCTTGACAGTGCCGAAGCCCGGTGGCATGAGATCCCCGTTTTTTACCCCGGACAGGTGGATCTGAGCTGGCTGCTCAGCCCGGAACATCCCGGTCACCATTTTGTCCGGGAAGGATCCATGCACATGCTCGAAATCCATGATATCGAACTGCTCAGCCAGTTCATCGTCCGTCAGGAACTGGAGCTGCTGGGCGAAGACCCGGCTGCGTTCGGTATCGATCCGGAGCTCTCGTACTGAGGGTACTGAGGTCATCCACCCGGAAAAAGTGCTCCCTCCGGTGGATGTGTCCGGAGCCTAAAACCTCAGCTCCATGCCGGCCCGCACCCACCTGCCCGGTTGGGGTACGTTGCCGATATCCACATACCGGTTATTCCACACATTGGAGGCCTCGGCGAATACCCTGACCGGGACAAGCTTATCCAGACTTCATTTGATTATCGCCTGCAAAGGTCATAATATGTCCGTTGGAAGCGCTTTTAAAAAATATTTTTTCGTTACAGATCATCAAATTAGGAGGTTGACATGGTCGTCTTTTTAGCTGACAAGTTGCCGGAAAGGGCGTTGGAAGAGTTGAACAAGATGGGTTGCACGGTCAGGAACGAGCCGGGTGCCACTGCTGCCGACCTTGACAAGGGCATTGGGGATGCGATGGTGCTGGTTGTGCGCTCCACGGTGGTTACCGAGCAGTGCATCAAAAACAGTCCCAATCTGACGCTGATCATCCGCGCCGGAGCGGGTGTGAATAATATCGACCAGGAAGCGGCCAGCAAACACGGGATTTTCGTCGCTAACTGTCCGGGACAGAACTCGATTGCCGTGGCGGAGCTGGCCATGGGGCTGATTCTGTCGCTGGACCGGTTCATCCCCGACAACGTCGCGGATTTCCGCAAGGGTACCTGGAACAAGGCCGGTTACGGCAAGGCCGATGGTTTGTTCGGCAAAACGCTTGGGGTGATCGGCATAGGTCAGATCGGCCAGCATGTAATCCGGCGGGCGCAGGCCTTCGGGATGCCTGTGGTGGCATGGTCGCGATCGCTGACGCCGGAAAAAGCAGAATTGCTGGAGGTGGAATATGCCGGTAGCGTTGAGGAAGTTGCCTCCAAATGTGATGTCCTGAGTGTGCATCTGGCGCTCAAGCCGGAGACGCGGGGGATCATCTCGGCTGAGGTGCTTGCCAAACTCAAGAACGGGGCGTTTTTCATCAACACGGCACGGGCCGAGGTGGTGGATGAGGAGGCGCTGTACAAGGAGTTGAAGTCCGGGCGGATCAAGGCCGGGCTGGATGTCTTCAGCGAGGAGCCTGAGCAGAAAAAGGGCGAGGTCAAAAGCCGGTTCCGGGAGCTCGACAATGTGTATATCACGCATCATATCGGCGCCAGCACGCAACAGGCGCAGATTGCCGTGGCCATGGATGCCGTTGATATTGTGCGGGGATACGTCCAGGAGGGCTATGTGCGCAACTGGCTGAACCGCTGCCGCCAGAACGACGTTCCGTGGCAGCTGATTGTGCGCCACTATGACAAGCCAGGGGTTCTTGCGAACGTACTGGCCGAGCTGAAGATGGCCGGTATCAATGCCCAGGAGATGGAAAACGTCATTTTCGATGGCAAACTGACCGCCTGCTGCACCATCCAGCTGGATGTGCGTCCGGACGATTCGGTGATCGACGCCATCAACAAGCGGCACGATGAGGTGATCACGGCCGTCCTTTTAGCGACCAAGTAGCCTCTGTCAGTAGCCCCTGTCACTTGTTCTTTTTGGCCCAGGCATCCCTGAGGGTCACGGTCCGGTTGAACACCTGTTTTTCCGGAGTGGAGTCCTTGTCCGGGTAGTAGTATCCCTTGCGCAGAAACTGGAAGTAACGGTCGGACGGGTCCCCGGCAACGACCGGTTCGGCCCATGCCTCTTCGACCACCTTCAGGCTCGCAGGATTGATGTAATCGGTGAATTCCTTCTCCTCCTTTTTGGCCTGGTCGGATGGGTTCTCAACCTCGAAAAGCCGGTCGTACTCGCGGACTTCAATCTTGTGCGCATGGGGGATACTCACCCAGTGCAGGGTACCTTTGGCCTTGATGCCGGAGGTATCGCTTCCGCTTCTGCTGTCGGGGTGGTAGCGGCAGTGCACTTCCAGGAGCCGGCCGTCCGCGTCCTTTACAAAGTCATCGCAGGTGATGATGAAGGCGCTTTTAAGCCGCACGCTGCGTCCGGGCCCAAGACGGAAAAATTTCTTCGGCGGATCCTCCATGAAATCCTCCCGCTCGATGTAGAGTT
Source organism: Rhodothermia bacterium (assembly GCA_007122185.1). The sequence goes on from SKUI01000110.1 coordinate 2,872, forward strand.
CGCGTCCGAATGGAAGCTTGCGGCTGCCGTCGGAGCTATCTTCCGGGTTGTTCTCGGTTTCCAGCTCTTCGAACTGCCCTTCCGGCCAGTTGGTGATGACAAGTTTCACCGGATCGAAGACCACCATGCGACGCAGAGAGATCTTGTTGAGGTGTTCGCGGGCGCAGAACTCAAGCAGGGACACGTCGATGGTGTTGTCGCGCTTGGCCACGCCGATCCGTGCGCAGAAATCACGGATAGCCTCGGGCGTGAAGCCGCGGCGGCGCAGGCCGGATATGGTGGGCATGCGCGGGTCGTCCCATCCATCCACAATCCCATCCTCCACAAGTTTGAGCAGGCGGCGTTTGCTCATGATGGTGTAGGACATGTTGAGGCGCGCAAATTCGTACTGGCGGGACGGGAACAGTTCCAGTTTGTCGATGAACCAGTCGTAGAGTTCGCGGTGGGGCATGAACTCCAGGGTGCAGATCGAGTGGGTGATCTTCTCGATGGCGTCGCTTTGTCCGTGCGCCATGTCGTAGGTCGGATAGATGCACCATTTGTCACTGGTGCGGTGGTGCGGTGCATGTTTGATCCGGTAGAGGACCGGGTCGCGCATGAGCATGTTGGGGGAGCTCATGTCTATTTTTGCGCGCAACGTACGCGATCCTTCCGAGAATTCGCCATCGCGCATGCGGCGGAAGAGGTCTTCGTTCTCCTCCGGCGTGCGGTCGCGGTAGGGGCTGTCTGTGCCGGGCTGCGTTGGCGTGCCCTTCATGGCGGCAATCTCCTCGGAGGTGGAGTCGTCGACATAGGCCAGTCCGTCACGGATCAGTCGGATGGCAAACTCGTAGAGGTGGTCGAAATAGTCGCTGGCATACAATTCGCGCGCCCATTCGAAGCCCAGCCAGCGCACATCGTGCTTGATATTCTCGACAAATTCGACTGTTTCGGTGACCGGATTGGTGTCGTCAAAGCGCAGATTGGTTTCGCCACCGTACTTTTCGGCCAGACCGAAGTTGAGGGTGATCGCCTTCGCATGTCCGATGTGCAGGTACCCGTTGGGTTCCGGCGGGAAGCGGGTGAGCACCGTTTTGTGCCTCCCCTCCTGCAGGTCCTTTTCGATGATTTCTTCGATGAAATTTTTTGGGGTGCGTTCGGTGGACGGCGTGTTTTCGGACATGCGTGGTACGGGTATTTCGATTAAGGGTACTTAAGGGACTCAGGCAATGTAAAGATAGCCATAAATCAGGATAATAGCATACGGACCGGCAAGTGCCGGAATCCTAGGAGCAGGAACCTCGGCCCGGGTTTTATAAAGCCATAAAGGTTCATATAATTCCGGGTTGATATTTTATCGGGTTGATAAATTATCGGCTTCATATATTACAAGGTGGCAGGAATTATTTTCAGGTTATTAAAGTCAGGCAAATCCATCAATGGCATCAAAAAAACGCAAAGGCAGATTCCGCTCC
>SKUI01000053.1 GCA_007122185.1 Rhodothermia bacterium
CCAGGATCAGGAATAGCCTGTCAGCACCGCGATGGCTATGGCAACAATGGCCACAAGGTAGAACCACAGCAGGCGCACAGCCAGCCATGACGCCCAGGTACTCCAGGGAACTTTGGCCATGCCAAGGACCGCCATGGTCACTCCGGATGTAGGAATGATCATATTGGTGATACCGTCTCCCATCTGGAACACCAGGACCACCGTCTGGCGCGTAATCCCCACAAGATCGCCCAGCGGGGCCATGATCGGAATGGTCAGCGCCGCCTGACCACTCCCGCTCGGTACCACGAAGTTGATGACCGTCTGCACCAGGAGCATGATTTCGGCCGACATGACCGGATGCCAGCCGTCGATGGCATTGGACAGGCTGTAGAGGATGGTGTCGACGATCTGTGCGTCCGTAATCAACAACAGGATAGACCGCGAAAGGGCAATGATCACCACCGCGCCGAGCACGTCTTTCATGCCGTCAATAAAGGCGTTGGCAGCTACGTTGCCGGACAGTCCTCCTATGACAGCGGACAGCACACCTATCACCAGAAACAACGCCGCCATCTCGGTGATGTACCAGTCCAGGCTCGTCGCACCGTAAATCAGCACCACAATCCCGGTGACGAACACGATAAGCACCAGTTTCTGCCTCCATGTAAACGGCTCGTCATCTGACGCATCCGTGCTGAGCTCCTTTTCCCGGTCCTTGTCAAAGGCATACATGGGCGACCGGGACGGATCCTTGTAGATTTTCCGGGCATAACTGCTCACGATCCAGATGGCGGCGGCCGTCGTAAAAAACCAGAGAACCATGCGGAATTCCCATCCCGACAGGATCGGGATTTCGGCCAGGCCCTGCGCCACACCCACGGTGAACGGATTCACCACCGCACCCGCAAATCCCGCACTGGCGCCTATGAACGGTACGGAGACCCCGACAATCGAATCATACCCGAGCGCCAGGGCCAGTGGCACAAATAGCGGAATGAAGATGATCACCTCCTCCGCCATCCCGAAAATGCTTCCCATGAGCGAAAAAATGACTATAAAGACCGGGATGAAGAAAGGCCGCAAAGAGTCGTGGCGGTTGAACAGGATGGCCGCCTTGCGGATGCCCAGCATGAAAGCCCCGGTTTTCTGGATGATGGAAAAGGCGCCCGCCACGATGAATACGAACGTGATGATGAGGATGGCGAACGAGTCCGTGAATCCGTTGATAGGCGCCATGATCAGCTCTACCAGTCCGGCCGGCTCGGAATCCACCGCATGGAACGAATCCGGATCCACCACGATGCGGCCGTCCTCCTCAACACGCTCATAGCTGCCACCCGGGATCACCCAGGTGAGCGCGGCAAAAAAGCAAAGCAGCGCCAGAATCAGGATGACCGTGTTCGGAGCCTTGAAGCGTGTGAGCCAGTGTGATTTTTCGGTGGATGGGGATCCGGGCGACGCCGGATTACCCGGTCCGGAAGCCGCGCTCTTGTCCTTTCCAGGTCGGGGAAGAGACCCCTTTTGTGCGCTGTCATCGCTCATAATCTGCCTTCAGTCAGTTTCTGGATGGTTTTCACAATCATGAAGTATACCCTTCCCGGCGCATATTTAAAAATGAATAGCAATCTGACTTTTTCGGGGTGCCAAAAACATTGTTTTTTATGCTTTTTTTGCCGCCTTTCCAAAACGGTACGCGATAATCACGATGAGCGCAATGGCAATGCCGGCAATCGGCGGAAGGATTCCCATCCATCCGGATTCAGAAGTCCCCTCCGTTCCATTGGTTTTATCCTTTGCCAAATCAGCTTCCGCTGAAATCCGGCTTTCCGCATCCCCCTCCTCCACAGTAATTCCAGGGTTATCCTCCTCCGCAGTAATTCCAGAATCATACTGACCTGCATCGTCACTATCCCAATCCGCATGATCTTTCTCCCAATCCGTATGATCTCTCTCCCAGTCTGCATGGTCTCTATCCCAATCCGCATGGTCTCTATCCCAGTCCGTTTCAATAAACTGGTCCTCACAATCGGTGTCCACTTCCAGGGTATCACCATTTGAGGACACATCTCCGCACGGGACAATAGCCAGGGTATCCGGTCCGGTCCATGCTATTGCTACGGAACCGGAAAAGATGGGGGCAAGCAGTACTCCAAAAAGTACGGCAAAGAGCATTGCCATTACCTTTGTCTTGGCCATTGCTCCTGCCATCGCCATTCCTCTTGCTACTACTCTTGCTCTTGCAACTGCTCCTGCCTTTGCTATTGTCAATGTCATTGCTCTTGCCCTTGCCAAAGTCCTTGCTCTTGCCGTCACGGTTCCGGTATTCTCGAAAAAAACTGCCATAAAGATATTGTTTCTGGTTAAACAGAGTTTATTCAGCCGGTTTGAATGATCACATGTTTGCAGGCGATATCAAATATGCATAAAACAGTAAAACGGCACTCCACAAAGTCGAAGTATTCAGTTCTCCAGCATTTTTTGGGCTTCTTCGTACCCTTTTTTGATCAGGTCCGAGATCTGGTCGGTATCCACCTTGTCAAAGGACGACAGATCCGGCTTGATGAGCACATTGGCGTCCTTAAGATACGGCTTGCTGATGTTGCTGATCATGAACTCGAACGTGTTCAGCATCACTTCAATGATGTGTTCGGGTCTTTTTGCAGCCGCGCTCACCGTCAGCTGCACCGCGATGATGTAATTGGCGCCCATATCCAACAGGGGGGTTACCGGGACGTTTTCGACGATCCCGCCATCCACGAGCAACCGGCCGTCGATCTCGACTGGCTTGAAGATGCCCGGAAGGCAGGCGCTGGCGCGGACCGCATCCGCCAGATTCCCCTTCTCCAGAATGACTTTTTCGCCCGAAGCGATGTCCGTGGCGATGATCCGGAGAGGGATTTTTGCATCCTCGATGTTCTTGTCACCGATCTGTTCGACAAGCAATTTGCCGAATTTTTCATTGGACATGAGTCCGAATTTGGACAGGGAAATTTCGGTGATATCGAGCCAACGGAGGTCCCTGGTCAGTTTCTCGATTTCATCCACATTCACCCCGAATGCGTACAGCGCACCCACGAAGGAGCCGATACTCGTGCCCGAAATGCAATCAATGGTAATGTTTTTTTCCTCCAGCACCTTGAGTATGCCTACATGGACGGCGCCAAGCACGGCTCCGCCTCCCAGCGCCAGACCTGTCTTTTTCTTTTTCTTCTGGAATAATTTCATAGGCTCACCTGGGGGTTTGAATCATTCTTTTCGCGAGACAGCAATACCTTAAGTACACCCGTTTTAATCTGTTTCGATCTGCTTAGATCAGTTTGGATCTGTTTGGGTTAATCGGACCCATTCAGGCCGGGTTTCATGTAAACTCTTGCAGCGCACGGTCCAGCCGCCCGAGCACCTCGTCACGACCGAGCAGTTCCAACGTTTCGAACAGGTCCGGACCGGAACCCGCGCCGGTAACGGCCACGCGCAGCGGCATCATGAGCTTGCCGAAGCCCACGCCTTCCGCTTCCACTATTTCGGTGAGGATCCGTTTCAGCTCTTCGGCCCGGAAATCGGCACCCTCCAAACCGGAAATCCGATCCCGGTATTGCGTGATCCGTGGCGGCGTTTCCTCCTTCCATCCTTTTTTGACAGCTTTTTCATCGAATTGTGCCGGGGCGTTGAAGAAGAAGTCCCCGGTTTCCAGAAATTCCGGGAGACGCGACACCCGTTCCTTGAGCAGCCGCACCACACCGGTCATGAACTCACGGTCACCGGTCCGCTGCTCCTCGTTTTCCGTCAGGGACTCCTTGCCGGCAAGTCCGCGCTCCTGCACAAGCGCCATTAGCTCCGCCGCCAGCTCCGCATCAGCGCGCCGGCGCATGTAGTTCTCGTTGAACCAGAGCAGTTTTTTGAAATCGAAAATGGCCCCGCTTTTACCGACGCGATCCAGGGTGAATTCACGGGTCATCTCCTCCAGGGTGAGCAGCTCGCGGTCATCGCCCGGACTCCAGCCCAGCAACGCCAGGAAATTGATTACCGCATCGCGCTCGTACCTCTCCTTTCTGTAATCCCGCACGTTCACGGGAATGCCCTCTTCCTCGGCCTTTCGCTTGGACAGCTTGCCGCCGCTCGGCGACATGATCAGCGGCAGATGCGCCATCACGGGCGGCTCCCATCCAAGGTATTTGTACAGGAGGATGTGTTTTGGCGCCGAACTGAGCCATTCCTCGCCACGGATGACGTGCGTGATCTCCATTTCATGGTCGTCGACCACATTGGCCAGGTGGTAGGTGGGCATGCCGTCGGCTTTCAGCAGCACCTGATCATCGAGCCCGTCGGTTTCGA
>SKUI01000236.1 GCA_007122185.1 Rhodothermia bacterium
CATCCAGTGCGGCAGAGCTGCCTGCACCAACCACCAGAATCACCAGTGAAAATAACAAGTGTTTAACTAATCGCATTTCTAAATCTCCTTTTGGTATGTGGTAATAATCTTCGTTTTGGTCAGTTCATCCACATCAGAATGGAGGGGTGATTCCCAGTATCCGGAACCATGTCATGCCGAAGATCACCAGTAGTATGATACCGATGGTCTTTATAATGAAACCGTAAAAGAAATTGTCCAGAACGGAGAACTGACCTGTTGCATAGAGGATCAGGTTCGGCTTGGCGTTAAACGGCAGACCGATAACCCAGCAAAGTGTAAATGCACCCGGAAGCGCGAGCCACACAGGGTTATACCCAAGCTGTTGTGCCAGGATCACAACGAACGGAATGAAGATAAGCGTCCGCATTGTCTTACTGGTAAAGAAGTAGCCGGCGTAGGCCATGAAACCCACGATGATGGTGTACACCACCCAGAAATTGGGCTGTCTGCCCACCAGGTCAAGCTTGTCGAAGCCCATCGAGACCAGCCATCGGGCGGCATCGGTGGCGTTTAGCGCAAGGCCGCCGGCATAGGCGCCCGCACTGAATATGAGCAGATGCCACGGGATATCGGCCTTGTTCCAGTTGATGATACCCGCCTTGGGCCACAGGGCGACCACGGCACCCAGAAGGGCCGTCACGATCAGCGAAATCTCGAATCCGAACATGGCCATATGGAAACGGTCGGTGACCCAGAGCAGGATAACAACAAGAAAGATGACACCGGCTTTCTTTTCCATGTAACTCCATGGTCCCATTTTATCCAGCTGTGACTGTAATGCCTGCTTGCCACCCGACACCTGGGGCCTTGCTTCTTCCTTGGACATTCGAAACATGAATTTTCCGCCGATATACCAGGAAAAGAGCATCAGGATGATGGCAACCGGCAACGCACCGAACATCCAGTCCGTGTAAAAAATCCGTTCGCCCGACATCACGAAGATCAGACCGACAGCAATGATGTTACAGGTTGATCCTGTGATAAACGCCGATGAAAAAATGCTGATGCCGTGCAGGTTATGCAGGAGCAGATACCGGCCGAAGTTGTTCGGATTCTGAGATGTGGATCCGAAAATGGCGGCTACGACAAGCATAAGGGGCAGGGTCATTACCGTACGGGCAGCTGTTGCCGGGATCAGGGGTGCCAGAACCAGCTGCATGATGAGAAACCCGAACGTCGCCATCATGGCCGTTTTTCCGAATTTCAAAATCAGTATGATTGCCACCCTTTTTGCCACACCGGTCACGACCAGTACAGAACACAGGATGAAAGCCCCGATATTCAACCAGATCACATCCAGACCCAGCACGCCGAGCACATTCTTCTCATCCCATCCACCCAGTATAATCAGCAGGCAGATCAGGGCCAGTGAAGTGACATGTGTGGGCAGGGGCTCGGTCAACCACCAGGTCAGTGCGAGGCCAAAACAAGCCAGCACGATCTGACCGGAAACCATAAGTCCGTCCGGGGTAGGCATGAAATAAATCAAACAGAAAATGATGATCCCCAACGGAAAGCCCAAATAATTCAGCCAGCGATCGGTTTTTGAAAGCTTTTTTGCCTTGACCTCGGACAGTCTCGCCTTTTCAAGATCCAGCATCTCTTCAAATTCCGATTGAGACATGTTGTTTTTTGATTCAGCCATCTACGTACCTCTTCGGTATAGTCTTTTTTTACAATTATTGTTTATACAAGAATAAAACAGCAATTATCCTTTTGTTTTCAATGCTTTGCACGTAACCTCTTTCATATTCATAAATACTCTAAAACTACAGTGACTTGCTGCTTTGCAATTGAATTGGCAAAATCCATGCCACAAGGTGTTTCAGAATTAAAGACCCGTGAATAAGGACCTGGTTAAAGGGATTTGAAGCAACTCCCTGGAAGGGCTTCCATCCAAAAAAAATATTTACGACGAAAAACAACAGAAGTGGCGATTTATCGTTAGCGAGTTTTCGCCAATTGGTTATCTTATTGATAAGGCCCTTCCGGCAACCTGCGAATTACCCTTCGAAATCAGGGGGGAGGCACACAATAACCGAATGGAATAATTTTTGCCTGCTGTTATGGATAAAGATCGATCACATAAGCATCCCGTTACCCCGCCTACAAGGAGAAAAGCATCCGTGAACCGAAAAAATATTCTATTGCTGACCGTTTCGGGTTTTCTTTTCACCACCATCCTGATCACTTTCTATCTGTATTTCGCTGTCCTGGATCTTTCCGGCACATACATTAAAACAGAACAGCATTCCTATTCCCATGCCTACAACCAGGATCGTCCGGTCAAATATATCGGTATCGTCTCCCGCTACCCGCCTCACATCATCTACCAGGGATATCAGCCCCTGATGAATTACCTGAGTAACCAGACGGAGTATGAGTTTCGTTTAAAACTGAGCAATTCGTATGACGACACCTTGGAGCAGCTGGCAAGCGGGGAGATTGACGCGGCGTTTCTGGGTTCCTATATCTATGCCTCGTCACGCCATGAAAACAACCTGCAGTCCATACTCAAGCCACTCAACGAAAATCGTGAAGCATACCGGCGCTCGGTATTCATAACGAGGAAGAACAGCGATATCCAGGGAATAGCAGACCTTCGTGGAAAAAAGCTGGCACTGGCATCCCGTCGCTCCCTTTCCGGAAACTGGGTGCCTCTTTATACACTGTCCATGCATAATCTGGCACCGGAAGACCTGGCTGCCGTATCCAACTACGCACATCATCACACCGTGGTCTACAAGGTCCTGCAGGGAGAATACGATGCCGGCGCTGTTCGTGACCGGGTCGCCATGGAGTTCAAGGAGAGCGACATACGTATTTTTCACTCTTCGGCCGAGATACCTACTTCTCCGGTGGTGGTTTCCAGGTCCCAGGACCCTTACGTGGTGGATCAGATCCGGAATGCGCTGCTGAACCTGGATACGCAGACCATACTTACTGATCCTGCCTACCAGAACTGGGATATTGACCTCTCTTTCGGATTCACGGAAAGTCGGACGGAAGATTACGATTTTATTCAAAACATCATGGATTCTCTGGATGAAATGGAGTTGGAGCCGTAACATGAGCCTGAAATACAAAATCATTATTCTTGTTGGCGGCATCATCATCCTGTTGATGATGATCATCTCCATTGCATTTCTCTACCAGTACCGGACAACCATCATTGACAAGGAAATTGACAATGTGCGCTCCCTGACCGACGCTGTTTCCATTCCGATCATCGATGCGTTTATCTATGGAGAGCAGGAAGATATCATTCCACAAGAATTGCTCGAGCGATATATCTCCTATCTTTCGGATCGGATCGATGGGATTCAATACGCCTATGTCTACGACCGGGATCAGAACCTGGTTACGTACTCGAATTTCAGTAACACCCGGGAGGACGAATCTGCGAGGTTGCTTGATTTTGATCATGTTCCTCCGGGAGCCGAAATCGTATCCATCTTCAGACACCAGGAGAATGGATGGGTTATCGATGTGGTCTCCCCCATTCAAATTTCGGGAATGCAATGGGGCACGGCACGTCTGGGATTTGACGGCAACAACATGCGCAGGGAGATCGGAAGCATCTTTTTTGCTTTGCTGGCACTGAGCATCGGGGTGACTGGAAGTGCCCTGCTGGTACTGTACCTTTCCATCGGAAGACTCACAAGCTCCCTTGCAAAGCTTACGGAGGCCATTGATGCATTCGATCTGATGTCAGCTGATAGAGAAGTCATGCTCCCCGACAGCAATGACGAAATAGGATACCTCAGCAAGCGGTTTGAACTGCTGCAGAAGCGGCTTATAGAATCGAAATACGATCTTGCAGAATCTCAGAGAAACATATACCGGGCCGAGAAACTTGCTTTTATCGGGCGGCTTTCTTCCGGTGTGGCCCATGAAATTAACAACTCCGTGAACGGCATTCAATCGTGCTTGTATGCCATCGAAAAAGATCCGAAAAATCACGAGCAGACCGAGGAGTACATGAAGCTGATCAATGAAGGTTTGCAGCATATCGAGATCATCGTCAAGAAGCTTCTCGAATACTCCCGCAAGAACACTCCGTCCCTGGCAAATGTAAAAATCTCCGAAATCGTGGATGACGTTCTGAAACTATGCTCCTACAAGAGCCAGAAGCGGGGTATTACCATCGTTTTTGAACCCGATCCCGACCTTCCGGATATCAAAGCGGACAAGCACCTGATACAGGAGGTCATCATGAACCTGCTTATCAACAGCATGGATGCGGTTTCCGAAGGTGGATGCATCTGCATC
>SKUI01000025.1 GCA_007122185.1 Rhodothermia bacterium
CTCTTTTTCACCATTATTTACGACGGCATCATCCTTTTTGTGATCTATCTGTTCTCCAGTTATCCGCTTGAGAAACCGGTGCTGGTGATGTCGCTCCTGAATCCGATCGATCTCGGTCGCATACTGCTTCTACTCCAGTTTGACATTTCCGCCTTGATGGGGCTGACTGGCGCGGTATTTCGGGAGTTTTTCGGCACCCCGCTGGGAATGTCCGTCAGCGTGGCGTCGCTGCTGATATGGCTGGCGGTTCCGGTGACGGCCGGATTCAGACGGTTTTTGGTCAAGGATTTCTGACCGCAAGCTTTATCCACCTTTAATCTTGAAATATCATGGCTGTACGATGTGAAATCACCAACCCCTCCTCAGAGCAGTTTCCGGAAAGGGGCATACTCAGCGAAACGGTCCACAAAAATGACCATACGGCACTGGTGGTCATGCACCTGGCACCGGGAGAGGAGTTGAACGAGCATACCTCCAAATTTCCGGTCTGGATACAGACCATGGATGGACAGGGGGTGCTGAAAACCCCGACCGAAGAACACAAAATGCGGCCCGGGACCTGGATTTTCCTGAATCCGTCCGAGGAGCATGCGGTGTATCCTGTCGGGGACCGGGTCCTGCGGTTTGCCCTGGTCATCATGAAATGAGCATGGCAGCCTCCGGCTGACATACAGGAGCATGATCAAAACCTGCCATGTGAATTCCTTCTGTGCTTCTGAATCTAAATTGATTTGAACAGATGAATCAGCGCTTCCCGTTTGAATGATTAGTTAGCGGTTCAAAGCTTCAAAACAGGGTTAACATCTCTTGAAGAAAAGATGGAAAATGAATAAAAATGACGCATATGTATGGCAAAGAAGGCGCGTAATCTGGCTTTTCAGCGGATGTGCGATGATTGCGGTCATTCTTGTCGTAGGCGGTTTGACGCGGCTGAACCAAGCCGGCCTTTCCATAACTGAGTGGGAGGTGGTCCGGGGTGTCATTCCGCCGCTCAGCGAAGCCCAATGGAAAGAAGTTTTTGAGACCTACCGGCAATATCCGGAATATCAGGAGATACACAGGGGGATGAGCCTGTCCGAGTTCAAGGTGATCTACTGGTGGGAGTATTCCCACCGCATGCTGAGCCGGTTTCTAGGCGTCCTGTTCCTGCTGCCATTTCTCTGGTTCGTCGCCAGGAGGGCCATGCCTCCCGGCTACGTATATCCCACATTCCCTAAAATGGGTGACTACTGGATCCCCCCGCAAATCGGCTATTTCACCCAGTTGTGGTATGATCTTACGCACAACGCCATCTCCGTCCAGTTCATCCACCGTCTGCTTGGCCTGCTACTGACCATTTTCATTCTGATTCCGGCCGTCGCCGAACTGCGATCCGGGTCCGTACCATTACAACTCGCAGGATTCGCATTGCTGCTCATCATAACACTGCAAATAACCACCGGGGCTCTGAATCTCCTGTGGGGAGTGCCGGTCTGGCTCGCTTCGCTGCATCAACTTTGTGCGCTGCTTCTGCTTGCAGCCCTACTTACCTGGCTCAACATGCACTCCCGGCTGAATACATCCACCCGGAACAGCATCCTCTGACCCATGCCCGTAATTGCGCGCTGGTTTTACCTGCCCTCCCTCATTTTCCTGCTGCTGGCACTTCTCAGCGGCACCTGGCTGCGCCTGCAGTGGGGATGGCCGCAGTGGCATATGCTGGGTTTAGACCTGCCCTGGTCCCTGTTCTTCCGTGCGGATTATCTGCTGCACGGGCATTCGCACGTGGCGCTGCTGGGCTGGACTTTCCTGGCGCTGTCCGGACTCATCCTCGAAGCCGGAACCCGCCGGAGCCGGTTGCCAGTCCGATCGCTCAAGGTACTGGCCGTGCTGATCATCCTGGTAACCGTCGTGCTGTTCATCGCATTTGTCAGGGACGGATACGCCCCGCTATCCATCGCGCTGTCCACCATCCACATGCTGCTGGGGTATGGTCTTGCCTGGATCTTCTTCCGTCACGCACGCGCCGACAGCAACACAGGTTCGCGCTACTTCCTTGAAGGTGCCGTTTTCTGGATGGTCATGGCCACGGCGGGACCCTGGCTCCTTGCCGCCGGCCGCGGCCTTTCTCCTTTCTGGATGGATGCGGCCGTGCAGTATTACCTTCATGTTTTTTTCAATGGCTGGCTGCTTTTCGGGCTGGCTGGACTCGCTTTCCGCTATCTCTTGCATCCCCGCTTCAGGCAAAGAACATGGCCGTTCTGGCTGATGATGGCCGGACTGCTGCCGGCGCTTCTGCCAGAGCTTCACGGTGGATCTTTTGGTGCACCGGGGCTGTCCGGGTTTCCCTCCATCCTCACAGGCATTCTGGGAACCCTTCTCTTTGCGGCGGGAGGCATGGCAGTCGTGTATTATACCTTGGTGTCCGTTTGGCAAAAAGGAGTGCGCCGGCCCGGCACCGTGCTGTTTTGGGTTGGCCTGACCGCAGCTGTACCGGTACTGCTCCTTCCGGTCATCATGGCATGGCCGCCGCTACGCAATCACTGGCTGCAATCGGATTTCCTGGTGATCGGCTTCATCCATATCCACCTGCTTGCAACAGTAACCGGTTTGCTGCTCTATGCCATCATACAGCGCTTGTCAGGGAGCATCCAAAGCAGCAGCACTGGGCTCCCGATCCGCAAGGGCATCAGGTTCCTCATATCTTCCGGCAGCCTGGTGTACATTGCAGGAAGCACCGTCATGGTCGCGCTTCTGGTAGTGACCGGTCTTTTTCAACTGTCCGGATCGCATCCACCATTTTCTGTTCAAAAGTCACTGTTCAAGGCTGGATTCCTGTCTTTTACCGGTGCCTTCCTTGTGGCGGCAGCACTCGTTTTTCGTCCGGGGAAATGATCGTCCTGTTCCGTCCAACCCTATCGTTCACAAGATTTCCGTTTCCCGAAGACCCCATTTCTTTAGAAATTCTAACGAAATTATTGCAACATTTTTATGTAATTTTACTTATTAATATATCGGGTATGATATTTGGGCGAAGGAACAAAAAGTCGCAGGATATCTGATCCGAAGTCAAGAGAGACCAGCTTACTAAGAGGAATGAAACATACCATATGGGAGAGCAACGTATCCGGCTAATTCCACAACTATGAAAAAACAATCTCGCATCGGTTTCATTATTGCCGCACTATTGATGATACCGGCTTTTTTTATGCCTGTTTGGACCATCACGGTTTCCTCACCTGCAATGGAAAGCAATCTTGGGCTGTATGTTTGGATTGAAGATATCACCGGGCACAGTCAGGGAGACGTTGAAAAGATCAATCTGATCAATGATTATCTCGGCAAATCGCACTTCGATCTGGAAGGGGATACGATTCTGAAGAGGATGCCTGACATCGCCTATGGCCTGATGGGAGCAGCTGTGCTGATAGCGATTGTCGGTTTTCGCTGGGTGGGATGGCTCTGGGTAATCATTTTTGCAGCATTGATGGCTTACGGGATTACGGAGGCGCTGATGTGGGCATACAATTACGCCCAGAATCTGGACCCGAGAACCATCGTTCAGCTGCCCGAAGCGCTTTCGCCCACCCGTCCCGGCTCGGCCGAGATGCTGAAGGTCTCTGCTACTTCATGGCCCTACTGGGGATCCGCATGGGTCGGTCTCTCCCTGGTGGCGGGTATCATGGTGATCTGGTGGGACCGCTGATACCACAGATGGCCACCGTGTGGGTGTTCTGGTGGATGACACTGGTCAAGTGAGTTTCAATTGCCATTCTGCAACTTTTGGTCGAGTTCATCAAGGAGCTCGCCGTAGAGGGCCCAGTTGCCGTCGCTCATGGCCTGCCGAAGGTCACGCCATAAAGTGCGCACTTCTTCCAGCTGCTGCTCTGTCAGCGCGTCCGGCCGTCGCACTGGACGGTCGCGGACCGGCAGCGGCTCATCGATTTCCGCAATCAGGTCATCTTCATCCGGCAACCGCACAGGAACATATTCCGGACCCAGGAAATCGGCCTCGTCGCCGAACAGGTCGATCATGGCGGCCTGAATGGTCGGCTGCATCGATATTTCGTCACCCAGGGCAACGATAACACGTTGCAGTTGGGGGATATCGTCTCGGTCGGCCAGCAGGAAGACCGGCTCCACGTACATGAAGGAGTTCTCGATGGGCACCACGAGCAGGTTGCCACGGATCACCCGGGAGCCCCGCTGGTCCCACAGCGCCAGCTGACGCGAGATCTCCGGATCCTGGTCGATGCGCGACTCGATCTGCGCCGGACCGAAGATCAGGCGGTCCTTGGGGAGCCGGTAGGTGACCAGTTC
>SKUI01000014.1 GCA_007122185.1 Rhodothermia bacterium
CAGTAAATTAATGGTTCTAAAAAATCAGGAATTGGGTAGCAGACTGCGCATACGCGGCAGGTCGACCTTGGCAACAAGGGTTGGCGTACGCAGATTGCGCTTCCTCTTGGATGATTTTTTGGTGAGTATGTGACTGGCGTACGCCTTCTTCCGCTTCAGTTTACCGGTGGCGGTAGTCTTGAAGCGCTTCTTGGCGCCGCTTATGGTTTTCATTTTAGGCATAATTAACCCGAAAATTGGTTAAAAATTTGCAAGTGTTAAAGGTAAAAAAAATGCAGCTTACCAGCAACTTTTATATGGCGATCTGGCTCCCTGCCCTAAAATGCCGACCGGAAATACTGGCAGCGTCTCTCCGGTTGCCTCAGGAACCGGGTCCTTTGGCCGGAGCGACCACCATGGACATTCTTTTGCCTTCCAGCTTCGCCGGTGTCTCCACTTTTCCGAAATCTTCCAGATCACTGGCAAGGCGATCCAGCAACTTCTTGCCCTGGTCACTGTAGATAATGTCCCGACCCTTGAACTGAACGGTTGCCTTCACCTTGTTTCCTTCTTTCAGGAAGCCTTCGGCATGGCGCTTCTTGAATTCATAGTCGTGATCATCGGTTTGTGGCCGGAAGCGCAATTCCTTGAGAACAACGACATGCTGTTTCTTTTTCGCTTCCTTCTCCTTCTTCTTTTTCTCGAAGAGGTATTTTCCGTGATCCATGATCTTGCATACGGGGGGATCGGCGTTGGGCGCCACCTCCACAAGATCCATGTTCAGTTTGAATGCCATTTCAATGGCCTCTTTGACAGGCAGAATGGCGTGCTCGTTATCGGGCTTGATAACGCGAACCACATCAGCCCGAATACCCTCATTCACTCGCTCTTTTGGTGTTGCCTTGCGAACGGGATAACTTTTGAATCGTTTTCCGATGGTCGTTTCTCCTTTTTGGTTACTGTGGATGTTGTCACGTGAGTGTGAACAACAACAGCGGGTGCTTCCCCGCTGCATGTTATGGGAATGTTGCTGAATCGGTCATTCCGTTTCCGGCAGTGCCTTTTCACTTACTTCATTCCTAATTATCGAAAGAAATTCTGAAAAATTAAAGCTTCCAAGATCACCTTTTTTGTGCTTTCGTACGGAAACGGTGCCGTTTTCCATCTCTTTTTCACCGACAATGAGCATGTAGGGTATCTTGGATGTTTCCGCATTCCGGATTTTTGCCCCAATCTGTTCGCCTCGTTTATCGACGGATACCCGGATTCCCGCATCGGCGAGCTGTTTCCGGTACGACTCGGCAAAATCATTGAACTGATCGGAAACCGGTATGATGACCGCCTGCTGCGGACTCAGCCAGACCGGGAAGTTTCCCGCGAAATGCTCGATGAGGATACTGGTGAACCGCTCCATGGAACCAAAAGGGGCTCTGTGGATGATGACGGGACGGTGTTTCTGATTGTCAGAGCCTACATAGGTCAGATCGAACCGCTCGGGCATGACATAATCCACCTGCACTGTTCCGAGCTGCCACTTCCTGCCGAGGGCATCCTGGATAATGAAATCGATCTTCGGGCCGTAGAAGCTTGCTTCCCCTTCGTCAATCCGGTATTTCAGTCCCATTTCATCCGCTGCCTCCTTGATCTCCTTTTGGGCGCGATCCCACAGTTCCCGCTCGCCGCCAAACTTCTTGTCGTCATCGTCCCGGAAGGAAAGGCGGATGTCAACGGGCATATCGAAAGTTGAGAATACAAACTGCGTCAAATCGATACAGTTGATGATCTCATCCTTGAGTTGATCGTTGGTGCAGTAGATATGCGCATCGTCCTGGGTGAAACCGCGCACCCGGGACAGTCCGTTTAGTTCGCCGGACTGTTCGTAGCGATAGACGGTTCCGAATTCCGCAAGCCGCACGGGCAGGTCGCGATAGCTGTGCATTTCATTGTCGTAGATGCGATGGTGATGCGGGCAGTTCATGGGTTTGAGCAGATATCCTTCATCATCCACCTGCATGGGCGCAAACTGCGAATCCTTGTAATAGGGATAGTGACCGGATGTGCGGTAGAGCTCGAGGTTCCCTATGTGCGGAGTAATCACTTCCTGATAACCGCGGCGCAACTGCTCTTCCCGGAGGAACGCTTCGAGGGTACGCCGGAGGATGGTGCCTTTCGGCAGCCACATCGGCAGGCCGCTTCCCACCATGCGGTCGATCATGTAGATGCCAAGTTGCGGGCCGAGCTTTTTGTGATCCCGTTTTTTTGCCTCCTCCATCTGATGAATGAAGGCATCCAGCATGCTTTTTTTCGGGAAGCTGATTCCATAGATCCGGGTGAGCTGCTTGCTTTTGACATCCCCCCGCCAGTAGGCGCCGGCGGTATTCAGCAGTTTGACGGCCTTGATGGTTCCGGTGTCCGGTATGTGCGGCCCCCGGCACAGGTCGGTGAAGTTGCCCTGTTTGTAGAAACTGATGGTGCCATCCTCCAGCCCGTCCAGCAGATCCAGCTTGTAGGGATCGCCTTTTTCCTTGTAATGTGCCACGGCCTCCTCTTTAGGGATCTCAAACCGCTCGAACCGGTTTTTCTGTCGCGCCAGATCCTGCATTTTCTCCTCAATGGCCGGAAGATCCTCTGAGCTGATGGTACGGTCACCGAAATCGATGTCGTAGTAGAATCCCTGCTCGATAGGAGGGCCGATTCCCAGCTTGACGCCCGGATAGAGTGCCTCTACGGCTTCCGCCATCACGTGTGCCGAAGAGTGCCAGAACGCCATTCTTCCGTCTTCATCGTCCCAGGTGTTGATGGTGATAGTACCACCGGAAGTAAGCGGCCGGTGCAGATCCAGAACGGTATTGTCCAACGTGATGCTCAGGGCTTCACGGGCCAGGCGTCCGGATATGGACTTTGCAATTTCGTGTCCGGTAACTCCGCGATCAAACGTCTTCCGGCTTCCATCGGGAAAGGTGAATGTGAGTTTCTGGTCGTTTTTCTGGTCTGACATGTATTCGGTTAGCGTTTATCGGTAGCCTTTAAAAAGTAGAAAATCGTAACAATATACGGTTTGATGCAACGAATATCCCGGAAGTAACGGAATTGCCCGGATATGCGTATGCAGTATGTGAGCGAATTCAGTGCGGATTTGTGATACCGGCTTTTCAGTGCATCATACGTTAAAGCGGAACAGAATGACATCGCCATCCTTGACCGTGTAACCGCGACCCTCGGAACGCATCTTGCCGGCTTCCCTGGCCGCTGCCTCCGATCCAAGCCGGTCAAAGTCCTGGAAGGATATGGTTTCCGCCCTGATGAAGCCCCGTTCAAAATCGGTGTGGATGGTACCGGCAGCCTGCGGCGCCCTGGTTCCCGCGCGGATTGTCCATGCGCGTACTTCTTTGGGTCCCACGGTAAAGAAGGTGATGAGCCCAAGCTCCCGGTAGGCCGCTGATATAAGCCGGTTGAGTCCGGATTCACGGAGACCCACGGAATCCAGGAAATCCCGTTTTTCCTCATTGTCGAGTTCTGCAATCTCCGCTTCGATTTTGGCACAGGCCACGACGGCCTCGGCTCCCTCTTCCCGGGCATGATTCCGAACGGCCATAACATGCGGATTCCCTTCGCCATCGGGCAGATCTGACTCATCTACATTGCACAGATAGAGTACTTTTTTAGCAGTGAGCATGAACAGTTCGCTGAATGCCGGATGTGACGGAACCCAGCCCTTGTAGGAGCGTACGGACTTGCCCTGTTCAATGTGGTTGCGCAGGCCGGACAACATATGCAATTGGTTTATCAGGGCCTTGTCACCGGACTTGGCCATTTTTTTTACACGTTCCTCCCTGCGTTCCAGTGTTTCCAGGTCCTTGAACAGCAATTCGGTATCGATGGTACCGATATCGCGGACGGGGTCTATGTTTCCTTCCACGTGGACCACGTCATCATCCTCAAAACAGCGAACCACGTGGATGATCAGGTCCACCAGACGGATATGCGAGAGGAAGGCATTTCCTTTGCCCTTGCCTTCAGATGCTCCCTTGACCAGCCCGGCTATGTCTACAAATTCAATGCTGGTAGGGGTTACTTTCGGTGGCTTCACCAGCTCGGCGAGACGGTCGAGCCGGGCATCCGGCACCGGTACGATACCAACGTTGGGATCGATGGTGCAAAAAGGAAAATTTGCCGCTTCAGCGCCGGCATTGCTGAGGGCGTTGAAGAGGCTGGACTTGCCCACGTTGGGCAATCCCACAATTCCACATTGTAGGCTCATAATCTTTC
>SKUI01000216.1 GCA_007122185.1 Rhodothermia bacterium
CAAAATCAGGGTTGATTGTGGCCGTGAGGGTTATGTTGGAATTGATACCGTATTTGACATCCGCGCCGATCCCCAGTCCGGCGCCGTACTCATTGATGAAAGGATTGTCAGCGGTTCCCGGAATACGGTCAAGCCGGCTTGATGCATACGGCATGATTTCCAGTCGCCTCAGGGAAGGCAGGTCTCGCAGATTCTCCAATATTCCCGAACGGGAAACCAGGGCATCAGAGCCTGCAGGCACCGGCGACCAGAATGCCGTCTCGTCATTGCGCGCTGTTTCACGCAGGAAATTAATTCCCCAGCTCCGAATGTCCTCCTCCGATCCGTTATAGCGCAGCTGTGAAAACGGAATGCGAAGTTCCGCGGTCCATCCCTTCTCATCAATGGATGTGGCGGCATCCCAAACGGCATCCCAGTTCTGATCCATTTGATTGTCGTTGTAGATCAGCATGTCACGTTTCACGCCCCTGGGATTCACGCCGAACACAAAGGCCGTACGCTGGTCGTTATAGCTGTCAATACCGACATGGATCCAGTCACTGTAGCCGCTACCATCACGCCTGAACAGGGTTGCGGCAATCTGTTCCGGATCCGTCTCATACATGCGTGCACCTATATAAAGTGCGACATCGTCGTACAGTACCCTGATTTCAGTTCTTTCCGTCGCAGGCTGTCCATCATCCGGGGTGGTTTGTGTGAAACCTGTGGCCACATCCGCCCGGTCCCATACCTCCTCGTCAAGTTTGCCGTCAATGACAATTATGGACTGATTGAGACGGTATGCCTCTATTGTGTATTTGCCAGTGTCGCCATAATCATTTCGATGGGTGCCATTCGGGTCAGCGGTTTCAACGTGTTCCTGATCCACGCTTCCAACTTGGATTGTTTCCACTGGCAGCGAATAAACCTCAATGGAAAGCAGAAGTGCCGGAAGCAGGAAAAATGCAAAAAGCGAGCGTAGAACCTTGTTTGGAAAACAGCCTGTTAGTGCTCCGGGTGACCTGTGAAATTTATGCGATATTTCATCCATGATATAAAGATTTCATCCTGTAAACATTTATCTGTACGTGTTTTACAGGAGAACTGTTTCATCATGGATGCCATGTTCAATCATGGACGCCATGTTCAGTCATGGACGCCATTTTTAATCATGGATGTCATTTTTAATCATGGATGTCATTTTTAATCATGGATGTCATGCCGGTAACAAGGGCGACAGATCTTTATCCTGGAAATCGCGCTGTTATGGTTTTCTACCGCTCCAGCACGCGGCGATTGGCCCGGACGATCGCCTTTGATTTTTCCTTGAGCAGCTGGGTGGCGTCCATCATCATGGCTTCGTTGGACGGAAAAGGTACCTGCTCGCCGCGGATCATGCGCTGTTGCTCCTCCGACAGGGCCCGGCGATCGCCGGAATAGCGGGCAAAAGCGTGCTCGAATATTGCTTCGACACTGAGGTTGTCGGTCCGGATGAGCTGATCGGTCGCTGTTTCGTAGAAGTCCAGCGATCCGGCCACAAGGGCCGCCTTGCGCTGCACGGTCTCGGTGATCTGGGCGGAGACGGTGACCATGTTGGGTACGCGGATGTCGTTGCCAAGGGAGTCCTTCCGCACATTTCCGTTTTCATCCAGGTCATAACGCATCCCGTCCTGGATCTCTTGTGAAACGCCGCGGGTATTGTTGTTCATGGTCTCTGGTGAAAAAGCGATTTCGGTGAGGTTCAGCACAAGGAAGTAGTCGTAATCCACATTCTGGTTTTCCCAGGTGTCGAAATGGATCCAGCGCGTATTCAGGTTGCTCAGCGCCACCTTTCGGATCTCAGCGTCGAAGAACTCCGGGATCACCATGCCGGAATTATTTTCGATGGCAAAAAGGGCATGCGTCCGTCCTTCCCTCTCTGCAATATCGAGATACTGCAGCACATCCTCGTATCCCGGATAGATGCTGTAGGCCCGCTCGAACTCGGTGAAGGCCCGCCGTGCATTGTCCCGGCCGCCCTGTTCCAGGAAATCGATCCCGCGCCGGTAGGAGACATCGGCTGCCGAGGCTTTCGACGCAATGATTTGCTCGTTGTAGTTGAAAAATTCAAACTGGTTGCGGATCTGCGTGGGCAGGCGGCGCACCTTGTTCTGCCGGTCGTTGAGCTGCTCGTACAGCAGGTAGATCTCGATCCAGCTCTCCTCGCGTCCCTCCATCTCAAGGAATTCGATCCGCTCGCGGTCGAAGGTATTCGCCAGTTCAAATGCTTCTTTGAGCACGCGAAGTTCTTTTTCGTTGTTCGGCTTTTTCATCAAACGGTCGGTGGACCGTTCAATGGCCCGGTCGTACTGCCCCCGCTGGAGCATTTTTTCGGATGAGGCGCAGGATGCGACGATCAGCGCCATAAAGAACAAAATTGCCGGTATTTGAATCCATCTTGCCATGCCATCTGATTTTTTGGGGCTCTTGTTGGAAAAACTTGCCGTTAAAATAACATCTTTGCTCCAAATAAATATCATTTCATTGATCTGCTGTCATTCCTTTTTTTACTCGCTTATGATCAGGCAGCCCCTCTCGGGTAAGCAGCGCCTCTCGGTGCACAGCAGAAGTGAGACGGCGGGAATTCATCCACAAGAAGAAAATTCATCACGACACTTGCAATTATATAAATATGTATATATATTAATATCATTAATTAACAAACCCCTGACTAATAAATGGAGATTATCATGAACAAACAGGTTGCAATTGCAGGAATAGGCGGGCTGGTAGCCGGTCTCATCGTCATGGCCATTGTCGGTTTCTACAGCTTGCCGGGGATGATGATGCTGGAGGACCAGTCCCGCTATGACGACTTCGACACCACGGTCGAGCAGTTTGAACAGAAAGTAAGAGATGCCGGATGGAGCATTCTCACCGTGCATGACATGCAGGAAACGCTGAAGGGACATGGACACGATGTCAAAAGCGTGAAGATTTTTGAGCTTTGCTCCGCCCGTTACTCTGCGGAGATCCTGAAACTGGACGATGAGCGGATCGTCGCACCACTCATGCCCTGCCGCATCGCGATCTACGAAAAGAACGATGGTAACACCTACATTTCCCGCATGGACTCCGAGCTGCTGGCGCGTCCTTTTGGAGGCGTTATCAAGGATGTGATGCAGGTGGCCGCTGTGGAGATCGAAAACGTGATCCAGCAGGTCATAAGATAACCTGCAAGCATGGCCCGGTCAGGTGCTGGTATCGCCACGCCTGACATAATTGCCATTACAGGCCGGACCGGCTCCGGGTGCACCACTCCGCGCACCTGTACCGGCCGGCTTTTTTGTTTCATCCACGTCGCAAAACATCCGGAGACAAACCCTGGGGTCGGCCGAAAACCGTTTAGAAGGTCACTATAAGGCGGCCCCACTGACAAATAGAAGATGGCTCTTCGTCATATTTCGGCATGTTCCATTTACAGAAAAAATCTTCCAATAAATATTTTCTATGTCGGAATTTTGCAGTACATTAGGACATAGGGTAACAATAAATTATTAAAACGTATTACCATGCCCATTGTTCGCTTCAGCGTCTCCCTGGAGAAAGAGCTTCTGGAATCCCTTGATCAGTTTGCGTCGGAAAATCATTTCACCAACCGGTCACAGGCGCTCCGGCACCTGATCAATGAACACACGGTCACACACAAGTGGCAGTGCAACAACCTGGTGGCCGGATCCATCACCCTGGTGTTCGACCACCATAAAAGGGATCTGATGAAGAAGCTGACCGACATCCAGCACGACTACCATGACATGATCCTCTCCTCGCAGCACTTCCACCTGGAGAAAGACCTGTGCATGGAGATCATCGCGGTCAAGGGCAAGGCCGTTGCGTTGACCGAGCTGGCCGACCGGCTCATCGCCGTCAAAGGCATCCAGCACGGAAAACTGACCATGAGCCGGGCAGATTGATCCGCAGAGTACAAAAACCATCCAACCGAAAAAAAATTTATCCGGTAGGTAACACGATTCTAAAGAAAATATTACTCATCACACATTCCACTATTATGAACCGCCAAATTCCCGCCAAATCGAAAAGCCGGTTTTCAAGCCGGGTATGGACTCTTGCCTCCCTGATCATGGCGATCGCGCTGATTGCCGGAGCCGTATTGAGTCCTTCCGCCACGGCGCAATGGCAAAGCGATACGCTCTATCGTGTTCTGGAGGAAATCGAGGTCACGGCCACGAAAAATGTCCGCGCCCTCTCTGA
>SKUI01000032.1 GCA_007122185.1 Rhodothermia bacterium
AACAGGTATTTGAGATAGTCGAAACGGAACAGCCAGGGCAGCGGCGACTCGTTCCAGAAAGCGGCGACCCAGCCCGGCTCCCTGGCGGCCAGGATGCAGGCGGCCAGGAATACCAGCACACCCAGCCGCAGATTCGTGCGATCCCGGGTTACCATCCAGATAAGCGAACTGAATACGGCCATGTTGGTCAGCACAATCAGGATGATATCGCTGCGATACAGTGAAAACCCGCTCTCGTCCGGATACGTAAGCTGCGAGAGCAGCACGACTGCACCGGCAAAACCTGCCCCTCGGATGCTCCACCGGACAGATCGCGACCATGTTGCCGGAAGGCGGGTATAGATCGGAAACAGGATCAGCGCGCCCGCGATGGCAGTCCACCAGACCCACGGCTCCTGATCCGATGGCTGGAGCACAAATGGACGAACATGGTGCAGATAGATGGCAAAAAAGGCCAGCAAGAAGCCACGCTCGGCCACTTTCACCAGCAGGTCTCTGCGACGGGCACCCGCATCCATCCGCCGCGTAAATGCCAGCGGTATCGCCACGCCCATACTGAACAGGAAAAAAGGGAAAACCAGATCCACCCATGTGATGCCCCGCACAGCAGGGTCGAAAACATGGTCGGGCGGCGGCACCTGCGCGTGATACATCCACTCCGGCAGCTCCCCGAAAGGGATGATCCCCGAAAGCACCATGGTCAGGATGGCAAACCCGCGCAGCGCATCAAGCCCGAGCGCACGTCCGCCGGCAGGCTTCACATCCATATTGCCAGATTTTTTGGTTTCCCTTTCCATTCAGCTGCCGCTTTCCGGTTTCATTCGACGATTCGCTTTCAATTCATCATCAATTCCGTTTCCGTGCAGTAATTTAGCTGTTCACATCCCAAACTCAAACTGCAACCGGCCCCCATAAATATCCTGCCGGAAAGTCCGTACCCGGGTGACTACGAGGACGTTTTTTCGTAACTTTGGCCTCGTTCCATCCAACTCAGATCGTATCCCACGAATGGCCATAAAAATCATTGACAAAAAAGGGGCGGCCGGACTCGCAAGCGGGGTCTCGGATCTGTTTGTACGCATCCCCAATCCGTCCTATGTCTATCCGCCCTATGAGGTGTGCCCGATCGCCGCACCGCTGACCGGTTTCAACAAACCGCCGGTGGCCGCCGTGATGGATATGGACGGCACCACCACCACGACCGAAACCCTCTGCCTCCACTCACTTGAGCACGCGGTGCGAATGGCGATGGGTTCCGACGGACAGGATTGGCCCGGACTCGATCCGCAACGCGACTACCCCAACGTCATCGGCAACAGCACCACAAAACATGTCGAGTATCTGGTGGATGCGTACGGTGCCCGCTTCGACGCGCACGCCCTTGGCCAGGCATTTTTTGCCGCGGCGGATTGGACTCTGCGGCACAGCCGCGACGAGCAGCGCAAACAGCAGGTGCATATCAACTTGCGGCAACTCCGAGTCGGGGATTTCGTGTCAGGCGGCAGCAACGCATTGCCCGGAGCACAAAAAGAAGCATTGGTCCGCAACCTGGAGCGTCGCGACCTCCAGATCCGGGCCTGCATCGACATTTACTACCAACGCTATCACGAAATACTGGCGGCCATCGAAGCCGGCAACCGTGATTTCCTGAACCAGATACCCGGAGTGGATGCGGGCCGTCCCCTCATCGAACCCATGCCCGGCGTGGGAGTGACGCTGGCCCTGCTTTCGGGCGATCTTGGCGAGGAAGCCGGCAAGCTTGCCGGACTGCTGCCGGTGCCGGATACGAAGAAGACAATGATAGCCGGCCGAGACGAGGCCACTTCCGGTGACGCTGCCAGTAATGCCGCCAGTGTGCAGCCTGAAAGCGGTGACACATCTGCCGGCGATGCGGCGCAGAAGCAGCCCATCCCCGATACCGAAACAACACTTGTCCGGCTCGGACGCTTTTTTCGGAAGCACCCGGTCCGCCTGGCCCTGGTCACCTCGTCCATCCGATATGAAGCCGAGGTTGTACTGCGCGAAGTGTTTCACGTGCTGCGTCATGAAGCGGCCTCCTGGCCGGTCAGCCACTCAGTCCGCGAGCGGATCGACCGTCGGTTTTCAAGCCCGGAAGCCTGCTACGATGCATTTGTGACGGCCACCGACTCCAGCGAGATCCGGCTCAAGCCGTTCCGCGACCTCTACTCGATAGCGCTGCAGCAGACGGGTGTGGATCCGGCCGATTTTGACGCGGTCATCGGCTTTGAGGACAGCCAGAGCGGGACCGTGGCCATCCGCGCCGCCGGCATCGGCCGGTGTGTTGCGGTGCCGTTCCACGAAACCGGCGGACACGATTTTGACGCGGCCTCCATAGTCGCCCATGGCGGCCTGCCCGAAGTGCTCCTGCAGCACCGGTTTTTCCTGGACAAGCTGCTGGAGTAATCCGTGTAAACCCGGCCTCCTCCATCGGATGGTCCCCGGAGCTGTTGGCACAGACCGTATCCACCCGAAAACCCCGTACATTCCGGCACAGGCTGAATCCATCCGAAAAAAATTTTCTAAACAATATTAATCCTGCTTATTCATGTCAGACCGCGTTTTTCATGTCATATCCAACACGCATTGGGATCGCGAGTGGCGGTTTCCGTTTCAGCGCAACAGGCAGTTGCTGGTCGAGATGCTCGACGAAGTGCTGCACATCCTGGAAACCGAGCCCGATTACCGCGCCTATCACCTGGACAGCCAGTCGGTAATGGTGCGTGACTACCTGGAGGCGCGCCCGCACAAAAAGGAACTGCTGGAGCGGATGGTGCGCGAGAACCGGCTGCTGATCGGGCCGTGGTATACGCTGCCGGACGAGTACATGGTGGGCGGTGAGAACCTGGTGCGCAACCTGCTGCGTGGACACGAGGTCTGCCGTGAGTATGGAGGCGTGTCCAAGATCGGCTATTCGCCTTTTTCGTGGGGACAGATTTCGCAGCTTCCGCAGTTGTACCGCGAGTTCGGGATCGACCTGATCATGTTCTACCGCGGCATCAACTCACTGGAAAGCCCGAAGGCCGAGTTCATCTGGGAAGGTGCAGACGGTACCCGCGCGCTTTCGTCGCGCTTCTCCACCTGGCCGCGTTATAATTTCTACTTTTATATTTACCGTCCGGTCGTGCACGGCGAAGAGCCGGCGGATATTGAGCACAAATGGGGGGAAGGCGCCGCGTTCCATTTCGCCGACCGCGAGCAGTTTGGCGAGGACTATTTCATGACGCGCCAGAAGGACGGCTACACGCCGGGGAATCTGCGCGCGTCGGTGGAGAAGATCATCCGCGACCAGGCCGGCGATTTCACCACGCGTCATGTGATCTGGATGGAGGGGCACGACTCCAGCGGTCCCAATGCCAAGACGGTGAAGCTGCTGCGCGATATCCGCAAAGAATTCCCCGAGCTGGACGTCCGCCACAGCACGCTTGAAGAATACGCCCGACTGCTGGCGGAGGAGGTTGACCGCGATCAGCTTCCCGTGGTCACCGGCGAGCGTCGCAGCGCGCAATATGACAATCGCAGTGCTAATCTGTACGGATACGCTCTCTCTGCGCGCATGTACCTGAAGCAGGCTAACTTCGACGCCGAGCGCTGGATCCAGTATTACGCCGAGCCGATCAACGCGCTCATGGGCATGGCCGGTCTCGACATCACCGACCGTCTGCCCGAACTGGCCTGGGAGCCGCTCATCCTCAACTCGGCGCACGATTCCATCGGCGGTTGCAGCCTGGACCCCATCCACGAGGACATGATGAACCGGTTCAAGCAGTCCGGCGAGATCTCGCGCGGGCTGTTCGATCGCGCCGCACGTCACCTGGCCACGCGCATCGACCTGCGCATCCACGAGCCGGACAGCATCCACCTTGTAGCCGTCAACACCACGCAATACCGGCGCAGCGAGGTGGTCGAGGCCTTTGTGGATGTGCCCCGCAGCCTGGACAAAGGCGGAATCCGTCTTGCCGGCCCGGACGGCGGATCGCTCCCATTCCAGCTGATCAGCCGGGAGGATGTGCAGCCGGTGCTCGAGCAGCCGATCAACCGTCCCAAGTACTTCGACATGGTCCGCTACCGGATCTACATGCAGACGCCCGATATTCCGGCGATGGGCTTTAATACCGTACTGGTCGTACCGGTTCATGACAGGGCTGATGATTCCGGAACTTTAGATTCTTCGGATTTGTCACATTCCACGTCTTCTTCGG
>SKUI01000012.1 GCA_007122185.1 Rhodothermia bacterium
ATTTTCAAGATCATGGCGTTCCTCCTGTTTCTGCGGCGACTTCAGGCCGGCGGCCAAGCTTGACGGCAATGGCCCGCTCCAGCGTGGATTGCCCCGTCTCCTCCAGCAGGCCGGAAACACTCCGCTCAAAATAGATCTTTCCCTCAAGAAGATAGACCACCTGCTCCGCAAGCTCCTGAACCTCGCTCATAATGTGTGATGTGAGGATGATGGTGGTGCCGCGATCGCGTTCCGCAAGGATCTTATCCTTCAGGATACTGCTGGATACGGGGTCAAGTCCCGTAGTCGGCTCGTCCAGGAACAGCACTTTCGGACGGAACAGGAACGCCAGAACGGCACTCACCTTCTGGCGGTTTCCTCCGGAGAGGGTGCGGAATGGCTTGTCCTTCTCCGAATCGAGTCCGAACCGATCCCAAAGCTCCAGGTCCGGTGCGTCATCATGCTTCGGTTCCTGAACCGAATCGGCTTGTCCGTTGCTTCCCGGACTGCCGGGCCTCCGTTCCGCCGAAGGTTCTTGCTTCGTCGTACGGTTTTTTCCATCCGGCGTATCCGTACTGGTGGATGCGGACCTGCCCTCGGACTTCGACGCCGACTTTCTGATATCCCGGATCATGTCCACGATTTCCGTAACCGTCAGGTTTTCGGGATAACGCGCCAGCTGGGGCATGTATCCGATCATTTCCCGGTACTGGCTCTCACCGTTGACCTTGATCCCGTCCACAGTGATGACGCCGCTGTCCGGCTTCACCAGACCGAGAATGCTCTTGATCAGGGTTGTTTTGCCGGCGCCATTCGGACCCAGGACGGCCGTAATGCGTCCCGGCTCTATTTCCACAACCACTGACGAAAGTGCCTGCAGCGTGCCGTAGTTCTTGTTCAGTTTATTGACCTGTATCATAAAACCACCTTCCGCATGAGCGGTTTTTCATCGACCAGTGTCTCAGGCGTAATCGTGGGCATGACGCGCTCTGTGAGGTCCAGAATCTGCACGAACATACTTCGCAAAAGCATAAGGGCCATAGGATTGCGCTCCACGATCAGCGAAAATAGCCGTACCGGGCGATACGGTACATCCCCGAAGCCGTCACCGTTCAGGTCGTACCCGCTGTATTTGTCCCAGTAGTTGGCCTCGAAATTGTTCCGGCTGTGCCTCCGGCTGTTGGTCGACACGTCAAATGCGTTATCTATGAAATTGTTTTCCGTGATATGGTTGTCCATGCTGCTTGCCATGATACGGATGGCCCACCCGTTACGGCGAAAACTGTTTCGGAATTTTTTGACGCGGTCACTGCCTTCTGATCTTATTCCTATTGTATTTCCGCTGAATTCGTTTTCGAATATTTCGCTGTCTGTAATCTCCTTTAGCAGCAATCCATAGGACGAAGCCCCCCAGTTGTTTACAAACAGGTTGTGTTTCATTATGACGCGCCTGCTGTACATGACCGCCACTCCGGCGCCGTTATCATCAAACCGGTTGTCCCGGTACACACAGTCATCCGAAAACATGAAATGCAGTCCGTATCGAATGTTTTTTTCGACATGGTTGCCGGTAATACTGCTCTCCTGAACATACTCAAGGTAAATACCGTCGCGATACCCGATAATCTTGTTATCCGCTATGACAGCCCTGTTCGAATTCCACAGATGGATGCCATTGGCTGATACGGCTTCCCGGAGATGGTATGCCCGCAGGCGGTTTCCCGTGATCTCCATGTCGTGGGCGCGAGCCAGATATATTCCGAAAAAGGTATCGTCCAGGATGTTGTCTATTACCTTTCCGCCGGAAGCCCGCTCAAAACGTATGGCGGCATGATCGCGGCTGTGACTGGTCGGCACATTGCGTATCTCCAGACCTTCCACATGCACATTATCCGCAGTGAT
Organism: Rhodothermia bacterium; assembly: GCA_007122185.1. The sequence continues at coordinate 1,882 of SKUI01000012.1, forward strand.
CCGGATCCCTTCACCCTTGTGCTCCGCGTCGATCACCGGCCGGCCGATGCCAAGTATGGTGACCCGCCGGTCCACCAGCAGTTGGTGCTCGCGGTAGGTTCCGGCCTCTATACGGATGGTGTCGCCGTTAATCGCTGCAGAAAGTGCATCGGCTATCTTTGCGAAATCACCCCGATCTCCCACGACAAGCGTGCGGCTTGCGGACTCGGAACGGGCATCCTCACCGGACAGCACGTTTCCAGCATCCGGAATAGCCTCTATACCGGTTAGCGAATTCGGTGCCAGTCCATATGCATCGAATACACACCATCCGTTGGCCATCCAGACTGTCAGAATGACAAGAACTTTCAAAAATGAGATGTAACAATTGCGCCGCATTAATTAACGCTTTCCCTGTTTTCAAATTCAATGGTGGTGGCTATGGCTGTGCCCATGGGCTCCGCCGGACCAGCTCTCCCTGACGATATCCCGGACTTCCTGCCAGCGTATAACCTGCCCGCCGAACTCGGACTGCTGACTGCGTGCCGTGCCTTCATCAGTATAAGCCGAAAAATTCAGTGCCATCGGACTGCGCAGGCCATCGCTTTGCAGATACCAGGCCGTTTCAGCATCCATCCAGTTCCCGGGATTATGAAAATCCGGCACCCAGAGCGAATGGATATCCAGCTCCGTTCCGTTGCCGCTGTCCACGAAAGCAGCCATGCACTCTATGGCATCAAAGGCGTACTGCCTGCCCTGTTGTGTGATCAGCTGAGCGGCAAACTGCTCCTGACTGATCATCATCCGGCAATGGTCGCACTCCTGCTGACCGATCCGGATTTCCTGCGGACCGCGGTCGCATGCTGAAACCAGTAATAAAGCAGAAGCCAAAAAAACAAGCTTCAAACTGTATCCAAAGTAGGTGTCAATATTCATAATGTGATATACAAACTGTTGATTTATAATGACCTGATATCTGTTCTAAAGTCAAATAGCTTCCTTTTTTTCTGTGAGAATAGCCTGCACTTCATCCCAGGAATGCCGTGTTCCCGGATAGGCTTCCATAATATTATAGAGCAGGGACGGATCGGCATCCGGATCCATGGCACTCCCCCAGGATCCACCCGGACTTGGAAGGTTTCTGCTCAAATGGAACATCAGTTTATCGGGTTGCATTAGGCGTCTTGCCGATATGAAATCCACGATGCCGATAATCTTCAAGTCCTCGCGACCGAGTCCCTTTTCCTGCATATGCCAGATCAGATTTTCCACGGAGCGGAACCGGAGCACCGTGCCATCGTCTGCCAGTGTCACCGCGCCATAACGGCGGCTCCTTAGCTCCTTGCCGCTATGGTCGCAATACTCACCGTACAAACTGACCTCCAGATTCCCGAAATAGTGCGACACGGGGGTGCCGGTCCGGAACAGGTCCGCGGTTACGTCGCGAAGTTCCACAGGGATGGATGCGGCTGAAGCTCTTGCCGAAGATGGACTGTTATCTGACGTCCCGCCGCCTTCTCTGCCGCAAGCTGTCACAACCACCAGCAGCAAGACCGCTGCCATCAGTTTTACAAGATTTTCCGATATATAACTGTTTGTATGCATTGTCTATGTTCTGTTCTGCTTTTTTCCGAAAAACGAATCCCTGGCAGTGACTGCCGTTCCAGCTGCCAGTGACAGGCCGATCCAAAGCGTACCCCAGTAGGGCCAGGATGTGGCCGTGATATTGAGCAGGGTTTTCCTGCCGATCAGCGGCGGCTGGTAGCTCATGTCCGGCACTTTTATGGCGGCGCGTGGATTCAGGTCATGCCCGTAGTCATAACCCCACATATAGAAATCGACCATGCCGGCTGTTCCGGCCGCAACAAACAGTACGATCCAGACCCATGCAAGCCAGAGCTTGCCGACAATGGCAGCGACAACTGCAAGTGCAATCAGACCGCCGACCACCCACGGCATGATATCCAGCGTCCCGACCAGATCCGGATCGATTTCCTTCATCCCGACGTAATGATTCAGGATGTTGATGTTGCGGATATCGTGCCGCTCATGACCGGTAATATCATTCATCCAGATATACATGCCCATTCCGTCCGGGTATTGCGGCGCCGTGAGCGTGATGGTCCAGATGGGGGTGAAATACGCCGGTATCAGCAGCAATGCCGCCAGAAACAGACCAAGTCGGGTTGTTTTCTTCATTGGGATAATGCCTTGTTTACTTGTCTTATGAAAACGATCCTTTGAAAAGGGCAGGACCTTTCACAATCCTGCCCTTTTAACCTCAGTTATGCATTTTTTAGCCTGCGTGGCCTCAATGAAAACTCGTTACTCCTCTCCGGTACGCCATGCAAG
>SKUI01000231.1 GCA_007122185.1 Rhodothermia bacterium
AATGTAAGAAATCTTTCCGGTTTTTGAAGGAAATCAGCAGGGAATGTGATGCGAACCGGTCAGGGAATCGGCTCCTCCGGTTCCTTGATGATGATCGTTCCACCACTACCGTTTCCGCCATCCGGATCATTATCGCCCCGGTCGGTACCTGAGACTTCCATTATTTCATTATCACCGTCCTTCGATACGGATGCAAGGCGGTAGGATGCCACGGTCATTGAGGGAAATTTCGGATGGTTGTTGTTTACCTGTTCCGCACCAAGCAGATCTCCGTTTTTCCATTGGATTGCGTAATTGGTATCGCTGTCGGATATTATGGTGAGCCGGTCGCCATCCTCCAGTCCGGTCGTTTCCCCGGAATTCAGTGTTTTTATTTCAGAGACCGTCCGGCCTTGCAAACTTGTGATGAAACGGACCTGATGTTTTTTTCTGCTCTCGGTCTGGTTGGAGATGCTTCTTTTGGTGGTAGCGCCACTCATAGTTTCCTCCTTCAGGTAAAATGGCAGGATAATATAATTTCAGTCATTGTGCATCAGGCACAAGCCGAATATAAAAAAATAATACATCCGTTATGCATCGTTCTTCATGCAGGATCATAAAAAAACCTAGGCCCTCCCACCCCACGGAGAACCGGGAGCGAGAAGGCCAGGCGCTCTCTTAAGCAAGCGTCACCTTAATAATTGGATTTTTCACAGCCAAAAAAGTGATCCGCCTTTTCAACTGCCATAAAACGTTATTCGTGACATCTCATCACATCTCACCCGTACGATACGAATATGGTCGCGGCATGTCACCGCATGATCATGCGGTTTAATACTGCATTTTTTTGTCGTATTTCCACCCCGATTGCCTCCGGTCATGTCATGTTTCGCACTGTTCAACCCAAACTTGCCCGTAGATTTTTGATGATCAATTCGCTATCATTAAATCCTTATTTGAACACCTGAAAACCACATCCAGGAGCTATGAGCAACGATATTTTCGGAATTGTAAAGGAACTCAAAACCCCCACCGGCACCCACAGGTACTACAGCCTGGCCGATCTGCAGAAACAGGGCTATGGCATCGAAAAACTGCCCTTCACCATCCGCATCCTCCTTGAAAATGCGCTTCGGAATTACGATGATTTCGCCGTCAAAAAGGAACACATCGAGACCCTTTTGAACTGGTCCCCGGACGGAGTACCCAGCGACATCCCCTACATGCCGGCCCGCGTGCTCATGCAGGATTTTACCGGTGTGCCATCCGTGGTGGATATAGCCTCAATCCGCTCGGAGGTGGGACGCCAAAAAGGAAAGGAAACCGCATCCAAAATCAATCCGCAGGTACCGGTCGACCTGATCATCGACCACTCTGTCCAGGTCGATTATTTTGGCACACGTGATGCCTATCGCCTCAATGTGGAAAAGGAGTACGAGCGCAATGAAGAGCGCTACAGCCTGCTTAAGTGGGCACAGCAGGCGTTCGCCGACTACAGCGTGCTCCCTCCCGGACTTGGAATCTGCCACCAGGTAAACCTGGAATACCTCGCCAAAGGTATCTATCTGCGCAATGGTTTTGCGTTCCCGGACACCCTGGTCGGCACTGACTCCCACACCCCCATGGTCAACGGTATCGGTGTGGTTGGATGGGGTGTCGGCGGGATTGAAGCGGAGGCCGTTATGCTCGGCCAGCCGATTTACATGCTCAATCCGGAGGTTGTCGGACTCAAGTTGACCGGTTCTCTGCCGGAGGGTGCCACGTCAACCGACCTGGTGCTGGCTGTCACCCAGCTGCTACGCAAACACGGTGTAGTAGGCAAGTTTGTGGAAGTCTTTGGCGACGGACTCGCCAGCTTGACCGTGCCCGACCGCGCAACCATTTCCAACATGTCCCCCGAATTCGGCTGCACCGTCACTTTCTTCCCCATAGATGACCGCACCCTCGACTACATGCGGCTTACGGCCCGCGATGAGGACCACATACAGACCGTAGAACTGTATACAAAAAATAACATGATGTGGCGGGAAAACGAGGAAAAGATCACCTACACCAACCAGCTGGAACTGGATCTGGGGGATGTGGTTCCTGCCATCTCTGGCCCGAAACGCCCGCAGGACAAAATCGTGCTCACCGACGTCAAGGACTCTTTCATAAAGATCATGAAAGACACCTATGCGCGTGATTATATTGAGGTCGACGAGCGTGAACGCTGGCTGGATGAGGGCGGGCAACCTGCCGACAGCATCACCCAGGATGATCCTGGTTTGCGAATCCCCAGTGATGCCGATGTTGCCGTTGAAACTCAGCCAAAAACAGTGGATGGCCTGAAAACCGTTGAAGTTAAAACCGGTGATACCGAATTCCTTCTCAGCGACGGTTCCGTCGTGATGGCCGCGATAACAAGCTGCACCAACACATCCAACCCCTCCGTGATGCTCGGCGCCGGCCTTGTGGCCAAAAAAGCTGTCGAAAAAGGGCTGGGCGTCAAGCCCTGGGTCAAAACCAGCCTGGCGCCCGGCTCCAAGGTAGTGACCACCTACTATGAAAAATCCGAGCTGCTCCCCTACCTTGAAGCGCTTGGTTTCCATGTGGTTGGATATGGCTGCACAACCTGCATCGGCAACAGCGGCGACCTTCCGCCCCATATCGCCAAAGCGGTTGAGGAGAACGACATGATCGTCTCCTCCGTGCTCTCCGGAAACCGGAACTTCGAGGCGCGCATCCACCCAAGTATCAAAATGAATTTCCTGGCCTCACCCATGCTGGTGGTCGCCTACGCCCTGGCCGGAAGGGTTGATATCGACATGATCAACGAACCACTGGGATTCGACCCCAATTTTGAGCCGGTCTATCTGAAGGATCTCTGGCCGACAGAGAAGGAGATCCGGGGTCTGATGGAAAAGGTCATTGAACCGGAGGATTTCCGCAGCAACTACGCCACTCTGTTTGAAGGCGATGACGTGTGGAAAGCGCTAAACGCTCCAACCGGGCAGGTGTACGACTGGGACGGTGAATCAACCTACATAAAGGAAGCCCCGTTCTTCCAGGATATCACAGATACTCCGGAGGCGGTTTCGGATATTGAGAACGCCCGGACACTGCTGGTTCTTGGTGATTCCATCACTACCGACCACATCTCCCCTGCAGGAAAAATCGGAGAGAACACCCCGGCGGGACAGTATCTTATCAGCAAGGGTGTCAAGCCTGTCGATTTCAACTCCTACGGATCGCGCCGGGGCAACCATGAGGTGATGATCCGTGGAACCTTTGCCAATGTCCGGATCAAAAACCAGCTGGTTGACAAAGAGGGCGGGTGGACAGTTCATCATCCCTCTGGCAAGGAGATGTTTGTTTTTGAGGCCGCACGGAAATATGCGGAAGAGGGTACTCCGCTGGTGGTGCTGGGCGGCAAGGAGTACGGCAGCGGATCTTCGCGCGACTGGGCTGCCAAGGGCACCAATCTGCTGGGTATCAGAGCGGTCATTGCAGAGAGCTTCGAACGGATCCACCGAAGCAACCTGGTCGGGATGGGTGTGCTGCCGCTTCGTTTTGAGCCGGGTGAATCGCGTGAGAGTCTTGGACTTTCCGGTGACGAGGTGTTCACCATCAATGGCATTGCCGATGACCTTTCACCGAACAAGGAGCTTGAGGTCACAGCGGCCAAAAGTGACGGCAGCGAAGTGCGTTTCAAGGCGATTGCCCAGCTCAACTCGGAAGTGGAAATCGCCTATTACCGGAATGGCGGCATCCTGCAGTATGTACTGCGGCGATTCCTGAATGATATGTAGAACGAACAAAGGCCTGGCAAGTCATACTTGTCAGGCCTTTATTATTTTCTGGCTTTATTACCTGAAGTTTCAGGTACAACATCAGGCGATCAGCGCACGGGAAGACTGTGCACCGGTCAAAGCTGTGCGTCGAGTTGCTTCTGCAGATGCGGCTTCGGTACGGCACCAACGATCTGGTCCACTACCTCGCCGTCTTTGAAAATCAGCAGGGAAGGAATGCTGCGAATGCCATATTTCATGGAAATCTGGGGATTGGTGTCCACATCCACTTTACCCACTTTTACTTTTCCTTCGTAGTCACCGGCAAGTTCTTCCACTACAGGACCCACCATTCGGCACGGACCGCACCACTCAGCCCAAAAATCCACAAGTACAGGGGTTTCCGCCTTGAGCACTTCCTGATCGAAGTTGCTGTCCGTTAATTCAACTGCTTTTGCCATAA
>SKUI01000093.1 GCA_007122185.1 Rhodothermia bacterium
AGCTGGCCCTTCTTCATGAGGCCGGCGTTCCCTATATCTCGGTGATGACCAATCCGACCACCGGAGGTGTGACCGCCAGTTTTGCGATGCTGGGCGATTTCAATGTGGCTGAACCGGGAGCACTGATCGGTTTTGCGGGACCCCGGGTCATTCGCCAGACGATAGGCAGGGATCTTCCGGAGGGATTTCAGACATCCGAGTATCTTCTTGAGCACGGATTCCTTGATTTCATCGTTTCCCGCAACAAAATGAAGAACCGCCTGTCACGGCTGCTCAAAATCCTGCTGCACAAGTTTGAGGACTGACGCTTTTTTTCTCTTTCCCTGAGCGGCCGGCCGTGCTTTGGGCAAACTCTGAATGGTACCTGCTGCCTGCAGTCCGGTGCATCTCCGGAACGCCTGCTTGATCGGTTTATAATCACAAAAGGGCCCCATTACGCACAGAAAAGTAGCAAAAATGTACTGATTGACAGTCCGCTTTTGGTTATTATTGCTATTCGATTATGGCAATCCGCAGGGAAGAGATGATTACATGAGATTTGCTGATTACGCGAAATTATATTTGAAGGCCGGCGACGGCGGATCCGGAATGGCACATTTCCGAAGGGAAAAGTATGTGCCGAAGGGGGGACCGGACGGTGGCGACGGTGGTGACGGGGGCAGTATCCTTCTGGAAGGGGACAGCCAGATGAACACCCTTCTGGATCTGCGTTACAAGAAGTTTTTGAAAGCAAAGAAAGGGCAGTCAGGCGGTTCTTCCCAGAAAACAGGCAAAAAAGGGGGAGATATCGTGCTGCGGGTGCCGCTTGGAACCGTTGCATACGAAAGCGAAACACGCCGTGTCATCGGAGAGGTCGTCCGGCACGGTGAAAAACTGGTTCTTGCCCGGGGTGGCAAGGGTGGATTGGGCAATACGCACTTCAAGACAGCTACGAATCAGACCCCGCATTATGCACAACCCGGGGAGCCCGGTGAAGAGATTGTTGTGGAAATTGAATTGAAGCTCATCGCGGAAGTCGGGTTGGTCGGCTTTCCAAATGCAGGGAAAAGCACACTGCTTACGTCACTCTCCGCGGCACGGCCCAAAATTGCCGATTACCCGTTTACAACGCTGGAACCCAACCTTGGTGTGGTCCAGATGGCCGATCATCGAAGTTTTGTAATGGCGGACATACCGGGAATCATTGAAAAGGCTCATGAAGGCAAGGGGCTTGGGCTTCAGTTTTTACGACACATCGAAAGGAACAGGGTTTTGCTGTTTGTAATCAACGGCATGAGCGATGTTTCGGAAGAGTACCGCATCCTTTGTGGCGAATTGCATGCCTACAGAAAAGACCTGATGGACAAACCAAGGCTGGTTGCCATTACCCATCTGGATCTTTTTCCGGAATACATGTTGGACGAACAACCTGAGGTCGATGTAAGTTATGTGCCTGTATCGGCTGTGACCGGGTACGGACTGGATAATCTTAAGGAGCGGATCTGGGAGATGCTTCACGAAAGGGAATAACGGTTTCTAATATGGTCTCTGCGAGCTTGTGGAGACGTTCAAGCAGAGGCGACAAGAAGAAAAATATGGGTACAAGAGAGGATTATGTCAGGGCCAGTCTGGCGCTGTCCATGATACCGTCCATTGGTGGCGGCAGGATACGCCGGTTATTCGAGCATTTTCGAGACCCCATGTCTGTTTTTTCGGCCGATTGGGCTTCGCTGTCGGCAGTGGCATCCATTGGTGCCATAGTTGCCAGGTCCATCAGAGATTTTTCTGAGTGGGAGAAAGTCGACCGCCTGCTGATGATGACAAAGAAACATGGAATGGCTCTGCTCACGCCGTATGATGAATGCTATCCCGGGCGCTTGCTGCACATTTATGATCCACCTGCCGCCTTGTGGGCCAGAGGCAATACAGAGGCACTTAAAAGGGACTTTCTTGCTGTTGTTGGTACCCGCAAACCGACCTGTGATGGAAGGGACGTGACCATCCGTCTGACGAGGAGTCTTATACAGAAAACGCAGGCCGGTATTGTTAGCGGCCTCGCTCATGGCGTAGACACGCTGGCTCATCTGGAGGCACTGAGAAACAAACGCTGTACTGTTGCGGTTATGGCATGCGGTCTCGACCGGGTATATCCTGCCGGTAACAGATCACTGGCATTCGATATCATGAAAAGCGGTGGCGCCATGATAAGTGAATATCCGCCGGGCACCAAACCCGAATCGCATCATTTTCCTGTAAGAAACAGGATCGTAAGTGGCATGTCCGTAGGCGTGGTTGTAACCGAAACCGGTGTCAGTGGCGGCAGCATGATTACCGCCAGTGCAGCTCTGGATCAGGGGAGGGAGGTCTTTGCCGTGCCGCACAGCGTTTGGAATGAACGTGGTGAGGGTTGCAACAGGATAATTCAGCGGGGGTGGGGGAAGCTGGTCAGTGATGCAGAAGATATTATTTCCGAGTTGCCTTTGAACATGCGTCTTGATTTGCCAAGCAGTGGAAGCGGGGAGATTCCGCAGGCATTCCTGCAACGTGTCCGGGAGCGGCTTGAAAACCCGGGAACAGATCCATCAGAAAAGGCCGTATTGCAGTTGCTTGCCGATAAGGAGAGACATATTGACGAAATATCCCGGGAAGCAGGGATTGCATCTCATGTATTGCTTACCCTGCTGCTGAAGCTTGAACTGGACGGTATCATCTTACAAGTGCCCGGAAAAAAATTCACCCTCAGTAAATTATGAGACACTCAACATTTTTGCATATTATGTATCTCTGTTTCAAAAAATATTCAGATATCCGGGTTCACAGGGCTGTTTCATGTTTCAGGTACAACACACTGTTATTTCCGATGACATCGCAACATTTCGTTTTGCATGTGACCTCATGCGATGCAAGGGTGGATGCTGTGTTATAGGCGATGCCGGGGCTCCTGTCACCCAAAATGAAATTCCGGTGCTGAACAAAGCCTGGAAAGTGCTTCAGGATGAGCTTCGTCCAAGAGCCAGGGAGGTTGTGAAAGCCGATGGTCTGATACGCAACGGCTACAGGGCGCCAGAGCTCAATTGCACGGATGGCAAGGAGTGCGTATTTGTCACTTACGACAAAAATGATGTTGCCATATGCGGGATACAAAAAGCCTGGATGGAGGGGCGTTTCGAATGGATAAAACCACTCAGCTGCCATCTTTTCCCTGTGAGGGTCCTGAAAGCCGGCAACACGGAATATCTGAACCTGGAGTACGTTCCGTCATTGTGCGGGCCTGCCTGTGAACGAGGAGCAACCGAAGGCATTTATCTCTCGGATTTTCTCGAGGATGCATTTCTGAGGGCTTATGGAGCCGAATGGTATGCTGAATTTCTCAGTGCCTGCGAAGAAGTAAGGATCAAAACGGGTGTAGAAATATGATCCGGCAATCTCAATCAGTCCGACAAAGTCAGACACTGCAACAACGATTGTCGCCGCAGCAGATACAGTATATCAAGCTGCTGCAGTTGCCCACCTTGCAGCTTGAACAGCGGATCAAACAGGAAATCGAAGCAAATCCCGTTCTGGAACTGGACGATGATGGAACACTGGATCAGGAGGATAATACGGTATCTGATGATACCGAACAGATAATGAATCCCGATGAATCATCTTCCGAACAATCCGACAGCGACAGTACGGAAGATCAGGAATCTGTCGATGACAGTCGTGAAATTGACTGGGATTCTTATTTCCAGGATGACGACAATGAGTTTGTCCCTGGCTATCGGAGCGACCAGGGTGAATGGAAGGATATGCCCAAGCCTTATAAAACAGGGTTTATGGAGAGGCTGGAGCAACAGGTCGAGTTGCTGGATCTCGACGAAAAACAGCAGAAAATCGCTGCTGAAATTATCGGGTCCATTGATCCTGATGGTTACCTGAGGAGAGAGCTTGACGCAATTATTGATTCCGTAGCATTCAGCGAGGGTGTTCTGGTAACCAATCAGGAAGCTGAAGATGTGCTTTATCAGATCCAGCGGCTGGATCCGCCGGGTATCGCTTCCCGGAATCTCAGGGAGTGCCTGCTGGTGCAACTTGAGGTCATGGATTCCAGAAAACCTGCCAGGCAGCTTGCCATGGAAATACTGGAAACATCATGGCCGTACTACAAGAAAAAGCATTATGACAAAATTCTCAGGAAGCTCAATATCAGTGAAAAGCAGCTTCGTGAGGCCGACCAGGTCATCAAGC
>SKUI01000242.1 GCA_007122185.1 Rhodothermia bacterium
AACCGAGGACCCCTTCCTTACCATGGAAGTGCTCTACCTCTGAGCTATAGCGGCTTGTGTATGGAGCGGGCGACGGGACTCGAACCCGCAACATTCAGCTTGGAAGGCTGACACTCTACCAGTTGAGTTACACCCGCACTTAAAGTGGGGAGGACAGGATTCGAACCTGTGAAGGCGTAGCCAACAGATTTACAGTCTGCCCCGTTTGACCGCTTCGGTACCTCCCCGGGGATTTCAAAAAGTGAAAGAACAATACGTGTGAGCCAGTGACCGGATTCGAACCGATGACCGACGGTTTACAAAACCGTTGCTCTACCAACTGAGCTACACTGGCAAAACATTCAGCATGTCAAAAAAAACCGGCCGGCGCGACCCGGTTTGCGGCTTTGCGAATTCTCAAAATGGTCTCAAAATAACATAAAACCGCGATTATCCGCACATATCGAAAGACCTTTAAATTAGGTACTATTGTAATGGATGTCAACAAAACAGGAAAAAATATTTTTTCCTGTTTTATTCCGATGAGGGCGGGTAGAGGAGGCACACCGCCATGGCACAAATCCCCTCTTCCCTGCCGATCATTCCGATGCGCTCCGAGGTGGTCGCCTTCACGGATACCGCATCTTCCTCCACTTCCAGGTCTTCGGCTATACAGGCGCGCATCCGGTCGATATGGGGACGCAGTTTCGGCCGCTCGGCCACAACGGTGCTGTCAACATTGCCGATCCGGTATCCTTCTTCGCGGATCCGTTCCACTGTTTTCCTGAGCAGTTCCCGGCTGTCAGCATCCTTCCAGGTGGGATCGGTATCCGGGAAGTGCGTCCCGATATCGCCCATGGCGGCCGCGCCCAGAAGGGCGTCGATAATGGCGTGAAGAAGCACGTCGGCATCCGAGTGCCCGTCCAATCCTTTTTCATGGGGGATGAGTACTCCGCCCAGCACCAGTTTCCGTCCGTCGGACAGCCGGTGAAGATCGTATCCGTATCCGGTTCTGATCATCTTCATGGGTCAGCGCTTAATGAGGTTACGTTTCAGCGGTTTGATTTCAGCGGTTTTTGGTTCAAAGGTTTCGTTACAGATGTCTGGTTCACGGATTTGGTTCAGCTGTTATGCTTCAGCCACTGTTCTGCAAAAAACAGGTCAGCGGGAAAGGTAATCTTGATATTGTCCTGGCTTCCTTCGACCACGCGTACCGGAACGGCGGCGTGTTCAACCAGCGAAGCATCATCGGTAGCGACAAATCCGGTGCCGGCGGCCTTTTTGTAGGCATTCAGCAACACTTCGATCCGGAATACCTGCGGTGTCTGGGCCAGCCAGACGCTGCGGCGTTCCGGAGTGCCGGTGATGCGACCGGATTCATCCACCAGCTTTACCGTGTCCCTGGCCGGTATGGCCAGAATGGCCGCCCCGTCGGAGGCCGCCACCCGCAGGGCCTCGCCGACCGCATCCAGCGGAAAACAGGGCCGCACCGCATCGTGCACCATCACCAGTTCCACTCCCGAACCCTTAAGCGCCTGCAGTCCGTTGCCTACGGAATCCATGCGCTCTTTACCGCCGGGGACCACATCCAGCGTTACCTGTCCGGCCCTGCGGGCCTTTTCAATGCATTTGGCAGCGATTCCTTGCACGGTTTCCGCCATGTCGGCGGATGATGGGATAACCAGGTGCCGTACCGCTTCCACCAGGAGGATACGGGTGATGGTGTGGCCCAGGATGCTCATCGACCCGATCTGAAGCAACTGCTTGGGCTGTCCGGAGTCCATACGGCTTCCCCGGCCTGCGGACGGTATAATGACACCGGCTGGAGGGTTCATCGGTCAGATGATAAGCATGGCGTCGCCGAAGGAGAAGAAGCGGTACTTCTTGTCGGATGCCACCTTGTAGGCGTGCATCAGGAACTCAAAATCGGCAAATGCGGCTGCCAGCATGAGCATAGTGGATTCGGGACGGTGGAAATTTGTGATCAGCCCCTCGGTGATCTTGAACTCGTAGGGCGGATAGATGAACTTGTCCGTCCACCCCATGGCCGCTTTGGAATGACCGCTGGCCATCGTGCTGGTCTCAATGGCACGAACAGACGAAATGCCACAGGCGACCACCTTGTGCTTTTTGGAGTTGAGCACTTCGTTGATGGTGCGTGCAGATTCATCGGAGATGTAGTAATTCTCGGAGTCCATGCGGTGCTTGGTGAGGTCCTCAACCTCCACCTGGCGGAATGTTCCCCAGCCGATGTGCAGCGTGACCGGTACCATGCGCACGCCCTTCTCTTTAAGCTTGCCGACCAGCTCCTCCGTGAAGTGCATGCCGGCCGTGGGTGCCGCGACCGCGCCGCGTTCGCGTGCAAAAATGGTCTGGTACCGCTCCTTGTCGGCCTCCTCGGGCTTGCGTTTGATGTAGGGAGGAAGCGGCATCTCGCCGAGCTCGTCAAGCATGGCGTAGAGCTTCTCGTTGGGTTCGTCGGACAGGAAACGGATGGTGCGTCCCCGCGAAGTGGTGTTATCCACCACCTCGGCCACAAGCTCATCGCCGAAATAGAGCTTGTTGCCTATCCGGATCTTGCGTGCAGGCTCCACGAGCACGTCCCAGAGCTTGTTCTCGGGCTGAAGCTCTCTGAGAAGAAACACCTCGATGGAGGCGTCAGTCTTCTCTTTTTTTCCTTTGAGCCGGGCGGGGAAAACTTTCGTGTTATTGTAGACCAGGCAGTCACCTTTGTTAAGATACTTGTGGATATCGGCAAAAGTCTCATGGGTGATCGACTTGTCGGCCCGGTTCAATACCATCAGTTTCGCAGCGTCTCTCGGTTCTACGGGATGGGAAGGGATTCTTATCTTTTCAAATTCGTATCTGAAATCCGTTAATTTCATGTTGGTCATGGCAATTTCGAAAAATGTAATATCATGTTGTAGAACTGCGAAAAGTTTAGTAATATAATACTTTTGGAGGCGTTTCACAAGCTTTTTCTCTCGTTCGGAGGTGTGCCAGAGCGGTCGAATGGGGCGGTCTCGAAAACCGTTGTACACTTTGTGTACCGGGGGTTCGAATCCCTCCACCTCCGCACATTTCCTGGCCGGACAGGTTCGGCTGGGTAAACTATTGCCGGGAACAGCCAAAATGGCACAAAAAAAAGTGCATTATCTGTGTATTCTGCTTGACATAATTTGAATGTTTTCGTTACGTTAATGGTATAACGTAAAAATGCAGACCGGCCGGCACCTCCACGACCGGCCAATCCGCCTCAAACAGGACCACTATGAGAATCCATACGATCGTATTTCTTCTTGCCGGGTTGCTGGCTATGCCGCTTGCGCAGTCGCAGGCCCAATTCCGGTCTGATACCGGGTCCACGCTAGACCGTACCGGTCCCATCCTTCGCACCAGTGATCAGGACCGCACGTCATTTCTGGGTCTGCAGGATTTCCGGATGGACCACTCCTACGAAGTGACCATGGGCTCTTTCGGCGGCGACATGTTCAACCGGAACACCTATACGAACACCATGCACATGATGTTCAATGACCGGTTATACGGACGGGTGGATCTCTCCATGTCTCACTCTCCTTTCGGATCGGGTTTCATGGGGCAGAATGATCAGACACAGTTCTACGTCCGGAATGCCGAGCTGAATTACAAATTCAATGATAACACCCGTATACAGCTCCGTTTCCAGCAGATCCCGCAGAGTTACGGCTACGGGTACTATCCTCCCCATTACCGCAGAAATAACATGTATGACCCGTTTCGCGCATGGTAAATCACGGATCACGGCATAACGTTGAGAACCATTCCATTTCCATTTGAATGACAGAACAAGAGCGTTCTCACTATCTGTTACATGCCGCACTGGGTTTCCTGAGCATCCTTCTGCTGATACTCCTGGTTGCCCTGTTCACACGTATCATCTATCCACGCATTGTTGCGGAGCGCACTGAAGTCAGCCTTCTCCTGAGTGAAGTGATCCAGGTGGAAGTTCGTAATGGATGCGGAATACCCGGACTGGCAAACCGTTTCACCTCCGTCCTGCGGCAGAATGGCTTCGATGTGGTGGAATCGGGAAACTTCGACACTTTTGACGTAACACGCTCATTCGTCGTCGACCGAAGCGGAAATCTGGACAACGCCCGCAGGGTTGCCCGCGCACTGGGCCTGTCCGACGACCGGATCATCCGGGAGATATCACCGGATTTCTATCTTGACGCTACCAT
>SKUI01000169.1 GCA_007122185.1 Rhodothermia bacterium
ACACGAACGCAATCTGATCAAACGCCGTATGAGGGAAGCTTACCGGCAGCATCAACATCTTGTGCGAGATATCGCTGAATCAGGACCGATCGGGTTTCAGGGGATTTTTATTGCAAAAAAAGCCGGCACCCCCTATCCGATGATTGAACTGGAATGCATCCGCCTGCTCACGGCTCTTCAACAAAAAATGAAGGAGGAATCAGCAGCATCATGAATGCCTTCAATGTTATGATGGATCTGCTGCACCGCCTCACCTCTCTGATGCAGAAAGCCGTACGTACGTTCCTCATTCTTCTTGTACGAGGGTATCAATTTTTCATTTCGCCCTATTTCCCGACCAGTTGCCGCTATTATCCCACCTGCAGCCACTATGCACTGGAAGCCCTTAGAATTCACGGCGCTTTCAAGGGTACCGGGCTGGCCGCGTGGCGCATACTGCGCTGTCATCCCTGGAGTGCCGGCGGAGAAGACCCGGTTCCCGCAAAGAGAACCAGCTGCACGTGTGAGCGTCACGGCAACACATTGCACAAGGAACTCCGGCAGAAGCCGGTTCCAACCACATCATCCAACGACCTTTAAACTGCTACTATTTTGGATCGTAATACTGTAATCGGATTTGTACTGATATTCGGGCTGATGCTAGCGTGGATGTATACCACGATGCCATCCCAGGAGGAACTGGAGCGCCAGCGCCGGGAGCGCATGGCCCGCGACACCGTGCCGGAACTGGAAGACCGCACTGATCCCCGCTGGGTTGAAGAACGGGATCCGGCGGTTGCGGAACCCGTACCCGCCGAAGATCGGCCAACTCTCGGTGTTTTTGGCTATCAAGCTGTCACTGATACGATTTACACCTGGGTCGAGACTCCGCAATACCGTGCCCGCTTTACCAATCTTGGCGGCGGTCCGGCCAGCTTTCATCTCAAGCGGCATGAACGCTGGGACAGCGGATCCGTGCAACTGATGTCCGATACCACCCGTTCCGCCTACTCCGTGGAATTTCTATCCACTGAAAACTACAATATCGAGACGGATCAACTGCTCTTCCGGCCACTTGCAGCCGACCCCGTCATTTCTCTCGATCGCGGCGAACAGACCACCCTGCAGTACGAGTTTGTCCTTGGCGACGGCAGCCGGATGCTCTACACCTACACCATTGATGCAGATACCTACCAGATCCTGCTCAGCATCACCTTCGACGGGATGGGCCAGCACATAAGCGGGCGCAGCTTTGAGCTGATGTGGAAACCGGCCATTCCGCCGACCGAGCGGGATGTTGCTTCGGAGAAACAGTACACGGCGGCCTACAGCTATGCCGGCGGGGTGCTTGAGCAGTTCCAGCCATCCAGTATGGGTTTTACTGAAAGCATCATCACCGGAAACGTGACATGGGTAGCCAGCAAGTCGAAATTCTTCACGCAGATCATGATGGCGCAGGAACCGACCGACGGCGCCATCCTCACGGCCGATCTCACCACGGATCCCGGTAACGGCGAGACGATCCACGATTTCAATACGGCACTCCGTACCCGGATCGCCGCTTCCGACACCTACTCCTACCAGCTCTACCTGGGTCCGCTGGATTACAGGCACCTGCGCAACTTCCACGCGAAGACCTATGACATGGTGGATACCGGCTTCCGCTTCATCCGCTGGTTTTCCGATCCCTTCGTCAAGTACATCATCCTGCCGTTCTTCTGGTTTGTCGGCGGATTTACGGGCAACATGGGCGTCACCATCATTCTGTTTGCCCTGCTGGTAAAAATTGTCCTCTATCCGCTTACCAAGAAGAGTTTTGAGAGCATGGCCGCCATGCGCGAGCTGCAGCCCGAGATGGAGGCCATCAAGGAGAAATACAAGGACGAACCTCAGAAACAGCAGCAGGCTACCATGAAGCTGTTCAAGACCGCCAAGGTGAACCCGCTGGGAAGCTGTCTGCCCAACTTGCTGCAGATCCCGGTACTGATCACTTTCTGGCGCTTCTTCCAGAACTCCATTGAAGTGCGCCAGGAGCAGTTCCTCTGGGCGGAAGACCTCTCTGCGCCGGACATCCTTTTCAACCTGCCGTTCTCCATCCCGCTCATGGGTGATCATATCGCCGGATTTGTACTGCTCATGACCGCGTCCATGGTGATACAGATGAGGGTATCCGGACAGGGCGCCACGGCCCCGAACCCGACCCTGAAAATGATGCAGTACGTGCTTCCGGTCATGCTGTTGTTCATCTTCAACCGGCTGTCGTCCGGACTCAGCCTCTACTACCTGATCTACAACGCGCTCTCCATCGCTCAGCAGATGATGATTAACAAGAAGATCGACCATGTGAAAATGATGGAGAGCGTGGATAAGAAAAAGGCAAAGGAGATGCGCAAGGAGAAGATGCTGGAGGAGAAAAAAGCGCGCAAGGAGAAAAACAGCAAAAAATAAGACAGCGAACACTTTCGGAGTTCCGGAAAAATGATATTTTGAGGAGTGCGGCAGCATGGCGGGCAAACCCGTCGGGAAGCCACTCATGCTGAAACGTTCATTCAAGATTCCAGACTGCTTTTCCCATGCACCCCTCACTCCGGCAAAACTCCTCACTCCGGCATATACTGTCCCTGCTCCTTTTTGCACTGTGCTCGTTTGCCCTGACCAGCCATCATTTGGTGGACGAGGCAGGTTTCGGGACGCATCCCGACAATACCGGCCGGAACGATATCCCCCTGAATATCATCATCCCCGGGAGTGATACCACTTCGGTTGCCCTCAGCCGCCACCGCATAGCCGCCAATACGGATCCGGCAAACCGTGCTTTCATCAATGGAAAGGAGGTGACCGTGCACCCGAGCGGCGCTTTTGTGGGACTGGTGGATCTGTCCGTTGGAGAATCTGCGGCCGAGATCCGTGTCCGGACGCCCGAAGGGGACACGCGGGTCAGAAAGCTCCATTTTTACCGGCCGGACCCCGACGCGATCACGCCGCCACCCGCTGCACCGGAAGTGATCCGCTATGCCGATGATCAGCTTCCGGTCGTTGCCCGGATCCATGCCAGACGCGCTTTCCTCAACTCCGGATCCGGCACAGATCGACTGGGCGGCGCACGGCTCGGCTACCTGGAGCGCGGAGTGCGCCTGGATGTTGTCGGAGAACACGGCTCGTTTTACATCGTCCGGCTGTCTGAAAACCTGGAGGCCTATCTCCCCATGCGTTTTGCCGAACTGATGCCGGAAGGCACACCCTCACCGCGTTCTCTTACCGGTTCGGCCACGGTGAGCGGTACAGACGCGTTTGACATGGTCACGCTTTCACTGGGACAGCGTCTGCCATATATCGCCAACATGCGCACAGATCCGAACGTTATTGAGATTGACATTTTCGGGGCCGACTCCAACACCAACTGGATCACACACCGTCAAAGTGCCGAAGGAATCCGTAGCGTCAGCTGGGACCAGATCGGCACCAACCACTTCCGGCTCTACATCCACCTGGAACACGACATGCACTGGGGGTATCATATCGGATACGGGGTGGGATCCAGCCTCAGGGTACAGGTACAGCGTCCACCCCGCCTCGCATCCAGATACCGCCCGCTGGAAGGCATGATTATTGCCGTGGATGCCGGACATGGCGGGGAAAACCGCGGCGCGCTCGGCGCTACCGGAGCGGCCGAGAAAGATATCGTCCTGGATATCTCTCGAAAGCTGAAGGAACGGCTTGAGCGGGAAGGTGCGCGGGTCCTGATGACGCGCGATCGCGACATCAGCGTATCCATGATCCAGCGAAGCGAAATGGTGATCGCTTCCGATGCGCATGTGCTTGTCAGCATCCACGCCAACTCCATCGGCAGCGCCACCAATCCCGATGCCATCCACGGCACCAGTTCCTATTATCGCCATCATGCCTTCCAATCCCTGGCTCACATGGTGCACGGACGGATGCTGGAGCTTCCCCTTGGCGACTTCGGGCTCATCGGGAGCTTCAACTTCACGCTGAATGCCCTTACCGAAATGCCCAATGTCCTGGTGGAAACGGCTTTCATGTCCCATCCGGAGGATGAAATGAAGCTGCTGGCTCCCGATTTTCAGGACAGGATGGCCGAAAAAATCGTGGATGGGCTACGGGACTTCTTCAGGAAATACGGCAGACTTTCGGAAACATATTCTTCATTGTGAATCGTGGCTGTCTGTGATCATTCGCATCCAGCATCCAGCATCC
>SKUI01000262.1 GCA_007122185.1 Rhodothermia bacterium
CTTGCCATGGAAATACTGGAAACATCATGGCCGTACTACAAGAAAAAGCATTATGACAAAATTCTCAGGAAGCTCAATATCAGTGAAAAGCAGCTTCGTGAGGCCGACCAGGTCATCAAGCATCTGGATCCGAAACCCGGCGAGTCCGAAGAGTACCTGAATCCGGATCAGTTTATCATTCCCGATTTTGAAGTCTGCTACGAGGAGTCCATGGAGGATTCAGATGGCGAAACGGGCGATTTTGTGATCAGGATGCATCACCGAAATGTTCCGAGTGTACGGATATCCAGTCACTACAAGGAACTGTGGGATTCCATGGATAAAAATAAAAGCAGGAACGGTGATGAGGAAACCCGGCAGTTCATAAGAGAAAAAATGGACGCTGCCCGCTGGTTCATCGAGAGCATACAGCAGCGTAAAAACACGCTTATGTCTGTCATGAAAACCATAGTGGCATTGCAGGAGGTTTTTTTCCGGACCGGCAAGGGTATCCGCCCCATGATCCTGAAAGATGTGGCGGAACGTATCGGCATGGATATTTCCACGGTTTCGCGGGTAGTAAACGGTAAATTTGTCCAGACCCCGTTTGGCGTATTTGAGCTTAAATACTTTTTTTCCGAAGGTTTGGAAACCGATTCGGGTGAGTCTGTATCCAACCGGGAAATAAAGAATATTCTGCTTGATCTGGTGAGTAAAGAGGACAAAATGAATCCACTCAGCGATCAGGCCCTTGCCGATGAACTGTCCAGAAAGGGATACACGGTCGCCCGGCGCACCATCAGCAAATACAGGGAACAGCTCAACATTCCAGTGGCACGTATGAGGAGAGGAATCAGCTAGATTAAATTTCTTCGCTCAGAGTCGGAATGGCAGGTGCGACCTATGGAAAAATCCCGCAGGTTTCAGAGTTGCACGGACGTCAATGATACGGCAAGCTCCCAGGCCTTGAGTAAATCCATGCCGAAAATCAGCCACGATACCACCGATGTGGAAACCAGAACATATAGAACATAGGTAGTGGTCATGTAGAGCGGGGACGTTGGATGAATCCGTCTCATGTTGTAGGCGGTTGTAAAGAAACTGATTACGGTTATTGCAAGGAAGATGCCTGTCATGATGATCGCGGTGAGAGCGAAAGGAAGTGAGCGGAAAATAATGACTCCTGCAGTTACCACAACCATATTCAGATGCTGCGGCCACAGCATGAATGTGGCAACCTGGGACGTGTAGGCATGCTGGCTGTTGGCAATTTGAACCCAAAAGATCTGAACCGACAGAATAACTCCCATGACAAGGAAAAAAAGAATGAAGAAAGCTGCCGGATGATTCCATCCGGCAGAAAAAACAGGAGTATAGTCAAGCAAGGCCTGTCTGGCAACGGGATCCAGGTAGATGTCGGCAACGGAAAATCCCATGATGCCCGCCGCAAAGCACGAAAACAGAAATACGGCAACGGCATCATCTGAAAATCG
The DNA here is from genome assembly GCA_007122185.1 of Rhodothermia bacterium. The sequence continues at coordinate 1,473 of SKUI01000262.1, forward strand.
AATCCTTCTCAAAAGTACATCATTTACGAAGAAGTCGTAATTCAGGAAGAAACGGCTTACGGATTTGCGGTACATGGGGTTGATCCGAAAGTACGCGGCATAGATCATCCAGAAAATAAAGAGCAGAAGCATGGCCGTATTCACCTTGTAATCAGACCGGTCAGGTGGGGGATTGGCGATACGGGCATCAGGGACCTGGTAGTAGAAGCGCGTTACACGTGCCATGTCATGTGCAGGAGCGGCACCACTCATCGAGCTGTTGGCAAAAAACCAGTCTCTGTAGAAGTAAACGGGAGTTTCCCTGTACCGATCCAGTAATTGCAGGACATTTTGCAAATCACGCAAGTCCAGCCCGGAGTCTTCAGGAGCATACAAGACACCAGCTAGATCGGGATTCTGTTTCAGCTGTGCGGAAAGCTGGTCGGCACTGCGCGTCATTAAAAGGACACTGTCAAAAGGATACAGCATCTGTCCCGACAAAGGACGGGTGTCCAGTGTGAAAAGCCGGCGGCTTTCCAGGTAGGGATCGGCCAGCAGCTCCAGCCTTTCGGGCAGGGTCCCATCCTGCCATTTTCCGTACGCAAAGAGACCAATACCTTTAACGGAGACATCATCCCTGTAGAAAGACATCAGGGAATCGCTGCGCTGCCAATACCGATACTTCTCTCTGTTGAGCCGATAGGGGATAGGAAAATATTCAGGGACCATGACCATTACGGAGAAACCGGACTGGTGCAGCAATTGTCTTTGCTCTCCGCTCAGAATTTCCTCAACCAGCAACCAGTGGATACCCGCCTGTTCCAGGAAGGCGATCTCATCTGCCGTCAGATCGCCGATCCCGGATTCCTGGTATACAAGGCCAAAGGATCGGTTGGCCTGGACTTCACAAAACGGATGGAACAGCAGAATGAAGATGAACAGGAGCGCCGCCGGTATCCGGAATGATTTGTACATGAAGAAGATCAGGCTTTGGACGGTACCCGGTCAGATTCCAGTGGTATCTCCCGCGTTTGCTTGAACGAAGAAAGCACAATGTTGGATCTTGTTTTTTTCACTCCATCCCATGACTGGATGCGGGACAGCAGCTTTTCCAGGGATTCCGTGTTTCTTGTAGTGATCTTGAGGATGTGGGATCCGTCCCCCGTGATGGAGTGGCATTCCTGTATCTCAGGCTCAAGAATGGCCTGATCGACAAAAGAGGCATGGAAGCTTGAATTGTCGATTTCCACAAAGATGAACGCCATGATGTCAAAATTGAACTTTTTCGGATTCAACACGGCATGATACCCGTCAATAAGCTTTTTTTCCTCAAGCTTGCGCATCCGTTCCGACACCGAGGGAACGGACAGGTTTACAATTTTTGCCAGTTTGTTTCTTTGTGCGCGACCGTTTTGCTGCAGGTGCTTGAGAATGGCAATATCTATATCATCCAGTTGATGCATTGTCCGTTTGTCCTATGTGTTTCTAAACAAGTTGTGAATTTTTCAAAAGATAACCTAAAAAAATTAGGTAATCAAGGAACGACAGGCTTTTCTGAAACGGCAACCGGGATCTCTTGAAAAGATGTCCGCCAGCCGGGCAAAAGCAATCTGACAGGTTCCCCTTGAACGGGTTATGTCGTATCTTTGGCGACGAAATAATACGACTCATTTATGAAAAATTTGTGACATGTTAGAAATTCAACGAATCCGCCAGCATCCTGGCAAGGTCAAACAGGCCATGATAGCCAAGGGGGAGAAAGAGACAGATCTTGTGGACCAGGTGCTTGAAACAGATGAGCAGTGGCGAAAGACGGTTCACCAGCTCGATCAGCTCAGGAATGAAAGCAATGCCCGCGCCAAACAGATCGGTGTATTGATGGGCCAGGGCAAGAAAGAAGAGGCACAGAATGTGATTCGTGAAACGGGTGAGATGAAGCAGGAAGTCAAACAGCTGGAGGAGCAGGTGCGGGAACTTCTCGGGAAGCGGGATGATCTGTTGTTGAAGATACCGAATATCGCCCATGGTTCGGTTCCGGTCACAAATGATCCGTCAGGGAATGAAGTGGTGCATGCCTGGGAGACGCCCCTTGAGACCGATGATGGCCGGTTCAAGCCTCACTGGGATCTGGTTTCCGACGGCGGATGGATTGATTTTGAGCGCGGGGCAAAGGTCACGTCAGCAGGGTTTCCATTCTATATCGGACCAGTCGCGCGTCTTCAGCGGGCACTGATCCAGTTTTTCATCGACCAGGCCGTTGAAAAGGGATACGTGGAAATGATGGCACCCTATTTTGTGAATGAGGATTCCGCACGTGGCACCGGCCAGATCCCCGACAAGGAGGACATGATGTATGTGATTCCCCGCGACGGGTATTTCGCCATACCCACTGCTGAGGTGCCGGTGACCAATTTCCATCGGAATGAGGTACTGAAGACCGATGCACTGCCGCTCCGCTATGTCTGTTGCACACCCTGCTGGCGCAGGGAGGCGGGGTCGCACGGCAGCGATGTGCGCGGATTGAACCGGCTGCATCAGTTTGACAAGGTCGAGCTGGTAAAACTGGTCCGTCCCGATACCTCGTATGATGAACTGGAGTCACTGAGGCGTGATGCCGAGGAGTTGCTGGAAGCCCTGGAGCTTCCGTACCGGACCCTGCTGATGGGCACAGCTGACATGGGATTCACACAGAGCAAAAAGTACGATCTGGAGGTATGGAGTCCCGGTCAGA
>SKUI01000016.1 GCA_007122185.1 Rhodothermia bacterium
AAAAACCGGGCTCCAGTCCTGCAAGTCTGGCCATTGCAATAGTCAGCGCAGAATAACAGGCCAGGTTGAATGGTATTCCCAGTGCGATATCGCCGGAGCGCTGGGTCAGATGGCAGTTCAGCCGTCCGTTCGCAACGTTGAATACGAACATCACATGGCATGGCGGCAGGGCCATCTGGCCCAAAAGTCCGGGATGCCAGGCGCTGATTACAATACGCCTGCTGTGCGGATCGGTTTTCAACAACTCGAGCGCGTTACGTATCTGGTCGTACTCTTTTTTTTCATACACATTCCTTTTCAGCGAACCTGCATCCCCTTCAAGGTCGACCTCCCCCTCTTCATAGTACGGGAAACGCCGCCACATGACCGGATATATCGGACCGACATGCCCATCTTCACCTGCCCATGCATCCCAAATATGACAATTGTTTTCATCACGCAGCCAGCGGATGTGATCTTCACCTCTCAGGTACCACAACAGTTCCAGGATAACGGATCGAAACGGCACCTTTTTGGTCGTCAGCAGCGGATAGCCGTCCGCGAGATCAACTTTGTAGAATTCACCGAAGGACGATAGGGTGTCAACGCCTGTACGGTTCTCTTTTCGAACGCCATTTTGTAATACACGGTCAACCAGATCCAGATATTGCTTCATGAAAACTCCGTTTCAGTTTGTGGTCGGTTCAAAGCAGTGTGCACCAGGAATCCGGGTCTTCGACTTCTCCGTGCTGAATACCGGTGATATTGTCATAAAACCATCGGGCAATCGGCCCCATCTCATCGGAACCGATGGTGATCTGATAGTTATCATGGTGGATTACACCCACAGGTGAAATCACCGCGGCCGTACCTGCACCGAATATCTCTTTCAAGGTGCCCTGCCTGTGAAAATCAACAACTTCCTGGATGGTAACAGGCCGCTCTTGCACAGCCATTCCCTTCTTTTTTGCCAGTTCAAGGACCGTTTTACGCGTAATGCCCGGCAGAATACTGCCGTTAAGCGGTGGCGTTACCAGCACATCCCCGATCACAAAGAAAATATTCATGCTTCCGACCTCCTCAATATACCTGTGCTCAATGGCATCCAGCCACAGCACCTGGGTGTATCCGAGCTGCTGCGCTTTGGTCGTGGGCTGCAGGCTGGCTGCATAGTTACCCGGCACTTTCACATCGCCTACGCCACCCAGCACCGCACGCACATACTTGGGCATGGTGGTAAGTCGAATGGGCTTGATACCTTCCGAGTAGTAGTTTCCGACAGGGCTGCAAATGATGTAGAAACGGTAATTTCTGGAAGCGCGTAGACCCAATGTTTGATCTGATGCAAATACAATAGGTCTGATATAAAGCGACTTGAATTTATCTTTCGGCACCCATTGCCTGTCGATTTCAACGAGAGCCTTCATGCCTTCCTTGAAAACATCTTCCGTAATCTCAGGTATGCAAACACGCTCACACGAGCGCCGGAACCGGTCATAATGCTTGTCGAGCCGGAAAATATTTACCTTGCCCCCCTTGTACTGGTAAGCTTTCATCCCTTCGAAGACCGCCTGTCCATAGTGCAGCGTGGATACAGCGGGATACATCGGGATTTGCCCGTATGGAAGTATCAGAGGGTCGCGCCAGCTGCCTTCACTGTAGCGGACTTCCAGCATGTGGTCCGAAAACTGCTCACCGAAAGTAAGATGATTAAAATCGATTTCTGACAACCGTGAATGAGGCGTCTTTTTAATTTTTATGGGTAATTCTGACATACTCCGCTTCGAATTATTGTGAACGATACCGAACCGATGACCGATACCGAACTAATTAACCTAATAGTGTTGATTTCAAGATACAACAGAATAACTACATGTTCCTCAGGATATTCAGGGCTTCCTGAGCGGCGGCTTGTTCTGCTTTCTTCTTGTTTTTTCCACTGCCCGTTCCCAGTACCCTGTCGTTGACGCGAACCTCCACGTCAAACGTTTTTTCATGACCCGGACCCGATTCCCCGACAATCCGATAGACCGGTGCCGGCATTTTTTTTGCCTGGGCTGTTTCCAGAAGCATGCTTTTATAGTTGTCGCGGGCAGAGATCATCTCGTCAAAATCAACATACCGACGATAGAGCCGCGTGACAAAATCACGACATTCATCGTATCCGTGGTCTTCATATACAGCTCCCACCAGGGCTTCAAAAGCATCCGCAAGGACACTTTCGGAGTACTCCACCCCCTGGTTTTTTACCCGATCTCCCAACTCAATGTAATCCATCAGGCGAATGTTGCGGCCAATCTGGGCAAGCATTTCCCCTTTCACCAGACGGGACCTCAATTGGGTGAGCAAGCCTTCCCCTGCCTCTGGATATTTTTTGTAGATAATTTCAGAGACAATGAGATCCAGAACAGCGTCCCCCATGAATTCGAGCTGCTCGTAGGATTCTGTTGCTGCAAGATTACGCTCCGCAACAAGTGACCTGTGCCGCAAAGCCTTCAGGTAAAGACCCGGTCTGCAAACAGGCAAACCGGTCATGGCGCTGATGGCTTTGACTTTCTTTTTTTGTACAGAATCGAGCTGCTTCCGCTCAAGCAAAGCCCGGATTCGTTTAATCACTATTCCACGAATTTTTTAAAAACCACGGTTGTGTTGTGACCTCCAAATCCGAACGCATTGTTCATGCCATAGGTGATATCCCTGACTACCGCCTCATTGGCGGTGTAGTTCAGGTCACAGTCCGGATCGGGATGTTCGTAGTTGATCGTCGGAGGGATTATACCGTGATAAATCGCCAGAACGGTGGCAATGGACTCAATAGCGCCGGCGGCACCGAGAGTGTGTCCTGTCATCGATTTGGTTGAGTTGAGATTAATCTTGTAGGCGTGATCCCCGAAGACCTTTTTGATGGATTGCGTTTCCGCAATATCTCCAAGTGGAGTGGATGTACCATGCATGTTGATATGATCCACATCCTCGGTTGTGATTCCGGCAGCTTTAAGGGCACTGGTAATGGCAAGAATAACCCCTTTTCCCTCGGGATCCGGTGCTGTTATATGATGAGCATCCGCGGAAAAACCATATCCAACAATTTCTCCATAAACACGCGCCCCGCGAGCCACTGCCGATTCATAGGACTCCAGCAACAACATCCCCGCTCCTTCACCGAGAACGAAACCGTCCCGGGTCTTGTCGAAGGGTCGTGATGCCGTTTCCGGGCTGTCGTTTCGGGTGGAAAGTGCCCTGACCGAGTTGAAGCCTGCAAGCCCCATCCCGAACACAGGGGCTTCCGCACCTCCTGCAACAGCATAGTCCGACTGACCGGATACTATGGCATCGTAGGCCAGTCCAATATTGTGTGATCCCGTGGCACATGCAGAAACAGCACAGAAATTGGGACCGCGAAAACCGTATTTGATGGATATTTGTCCTGCAGCAATATCAGGAATCAGCATGGGAATGAAGAAAGGGGAAACACCGCGCTGACCCTTTTGATGGAATTCAACGGCCTGCTGGTAAAACACCTGCATACCACCTATTCCACTTCCAACTATGACGGCCACCCTGTTTTTGTCGATCTGATCCAGATCCAGACCCGAATCATTGATCGCCTCTTCAGTGGTTATCATCGCATACTGACAGAATTTGTCCATGCGACGCGCCTCCTTTGGGTTCATATACTGCGAGGCGTCATAATCTTCTATTTGAGCTGCGAATTTGGTGGGAGAGTTGCTTATATCGAAAGTGTCGATGCTTTTGGCACCGCTCTTTCCGGATATCAACCCATTCCAAAACTCTGGGGCACCTTTACCAACCGGTGTAAGGGCCCCTATACCGGTAATTACTACTCTGCGTTTAGACATTAAAGAATCTGTGGGTGGCTGTTAGGAGATTTTCCCTTTTAAATATTCAATCGCATCACCGACAGTTGCAATGTTTTCTGCATCTTCATCGGGGATACTGATATCGAATTCCTTTTCGAACTCCATGATAAGTTCCACGGTATCAAGAGAATCAGCTCCCAGATCGTTTGTGAAGTTGGCATCATTGTTCACTTCGGATTCATCTACTCCAAGCTTGTCAACGATGATTTCTTTTACTTTTGCATCGATATCTTTCGACATAATGTGTTACCTGTGTGTTGTGGGTTATCTTTTTGATTTCGCGATTCTTGGAATTTACCAATGGG
>SKUI01000108.1 GCA_007122185.1 Rhodothermia bacterium
CTGATGTCGCAACAAAGATGAAAGAGACTCTTGCCATGCTGAGTACGGGTGGTGCTGCCGGAAGGAAGCGCCAGAAACGCCGTAAGCAGAAACGGGAAGAGATGGCCGCCGAACGCGAGACACTGCAGTCCGAAAAGTCTGAAAAGCAACAGCGCGTTCTGGAGGTAACAGAATTTATCACGGTCAGCGACCTGGCAGATCTTCTCAATACTTCGCCAAACGAGATTATCATGCACTGCATGAATCTCGGCATGGTAGTTTCCATTAATCAGCGACTTGAGGCAAGTACTATCGAGCTTCTCGCCGAACAATATGGAAGGGAAGTGGACTTCGTAGATGCGGAAGAACTTGCGGAGGATATTTTTGAAGGCGAGGAAGACAAGCCGGAGGATTTGGAGCCGCGCTCACCTGTAGTGACAGTTATGGGCCATGTGGATCATGGAAAGACCTCTTTGCTTGATTACATCCGAAAAACCAAAGTGACTGCGGGCGAAGCGGGCGGCATTACGCAGCATATTGGTGCCTACGAAGTCAGACTGCCCGACAAGCGCAACATCACGTTTCTCGATACCCCCGGTCACGAGGCGTTTACAGCCATGCGAGCACGTGGAGCGCAGGTGACAGATATCGTTATTCTCGTGGTAGCGGCGGATGACGCGGTGATGCCCCAAACCATTGAAGCTATCAACCACGCCCAGGCAGGTGGTGTTCCCATTGTTGTCGCCATCAACAAGATTGACAAAGAAGGGGCCAATGTCGACCGTATCAAACAGCAACTCTCCGACTACAATGTCATTGTGGAAGAGTGGGGTGGAAAGGTACAGCTCGCGGAAGTATCAGCCCATACCGGCAAGGGTATCGATGAGCTGCTGGATAAAGTGCTCATCGAAGCCGAGCTGATGGAGCTGAAGGCAAATCCGAACCGCAAATCCAGCGGGATCATTCTGGAAGCCAAGGTGGACCGGGGCAAGGGTGTCGTCTCAAACATCCTCATCCAACGGGGCACGCTCAGAGTGGGCGATCCGTTCGTTGCCGGATCCTATTCCGGTAAAGTGCGTGCGCTGGAAAACGAGTTCGGTGAGCGCATCGACAAAGCTGGACCTGCACAGCCTGCACAGATGACCGGATTTGACGGCATTCCACAAGCCGGTGACAAGATAGTCTCCGTCGCCGACGATCGTACCGCCAAAGAGATTTCACAACAGCGCCAGCAGATCAAAAGGGAACAGTCACTCAGAAAAGTGAAACACGTAACCCTTGACGATATCTCCCGCAGACTTGCACTCGGTGAGATGGCGGAACTTAACATCATTATCAAAGGTGATGTGGATGGATCCATTGAAGCCCTGGCCGGATCGCTGCAGAAACTCTCCGATGAGGAGGTCAAGGTCAATATCATCCACACCGGTGTGGGTGCCATTACGGAATCCGATGTCTTGCTGGCATCTGCCTCCGAAGCGATCATCATCGGTTTCCAGGTCCGGCCGACTGCCAATGCCCGGAAACTTTCAGAAAACGAGGAAATCGACATACGCTTGTTCAGCGTCATCTATGATGCTGTCGATGCCGTCAGGGATGCCCTGGAAGGCCTGCTTTCACCGGAAGTGAATGAGAAAACCGTAGCCAGCCTGGAAGTACTCGAAACATTCAAGGTTCCCAAGGCCGGAACAGTGGCCGGATGCAAGGTCACCGAAGGCAAGCTCACCCGAAACACCAGAGTGCGGCTGATCCGTGATGGTATTGTCATCTACGAAGGTGACCTTTCATCGCTTAAACGCTTCAAGGATGACGTAAAAGAGGTGACCAGCGGATACGAGTGCGGTCTCGGTATCAAAAACTATAATGATATCAAGCCGGGTGATATCATTGAAGGCTTTGAAGTGGTTGAGACAAAACGCAAACTCAAGCAGGAAACAAGTTGATGACTATCAGAACCGAGCGGGTGGCAGCTCTGCTAAAATCGGATCTGGGCGAAATTCTCCAGCAGAACTATCAGTACGATGCGATGCTGACCATAACCAATGTGCGCGTTTCACCCGATCTGATGCAGGCACATGTCTACCTGAGCATCCTTTCCACTGCGGGTGACCAATCCGAAGTTTTTGATTTCATCCAGGAAAAGACACCGGAAATCCGCAAGAAACTGGCTGCACGTATCCGACACCAGGTCCGGCGCATCCCTGAAATTCACTTTCACCTGGATGATACCGCGGAATACGTGGAGAAAATCGATTCGCTCTTCCGTAAGATAAACCGGCAAAAAAGCGGGGAAAAAGGCGACAGCGGACAATCCGATAAGGAATCCGGCCAGTAGCATGCCTTCGCCGCCATCCCTGACCAGCCTGCCGGTCTACGACCGCAACATGCTTCCCGAACCGGGATCGGACTTGTCAGAGGGAGCTGTTTTTCTGTTGGACAAACCATCCGGCTGGAGCAGCTTCGATGTGGTCAAATTCCTCAGGGTACGTATAAAAACCCGCAAAACGGGACACGCCGGGACACTTGATCCGCTTGCAACAGGCCTGCTTGTTATCTGCGCAGGCAGGGCGACCAAATGCATTTCACAGATCCAGGAATTGCCCAAACGGTATCACGCCCGTGTATCACTGGGCGCATCCACCCCCAGCCAGGACAGTGCCACACCGCCGGATGCGCATGCACCGGTACCGGATCTCACCCATGATCAGGTCCGTGAAGTGCTGACGGAACGGTTCAGCGGTTGCATCCGGCAGACACCACCCATGTACTCGGCATTATGGAAAGATGGCAAACGGCTTTACACCTACGCAAGAAAAGGAGAGGTCGTCGACAGAGAACCACGGGAAGTGGTAATTCATGACATAAAACTTCTGGCCTTTCACGGAAACTGGTTCGAGATGGACATTTTGTGCAGCAAGGGAACGTACGTCCGGACCCTTGCCCATGACCTTGGCAAAGCACTCGGGACTCTGGCGCACCTGACATACTTGCGTCGAACCGCAATCGGACCCTATCATGCCGATGAAGCAGCTGAAATCGAGCAGATCCGTAATTTTTATGACCAAAAGACATGATTTTTCATGAAATGTTGTTTACAGCGGTATGAGCAAACCTGTATTTATCAAAGAATACCGAAGAAATCCCGCCAATGTGCTTACGGTCGGGACGTTTGACGGGGTGCATCTGGGGCATCAGGCGCTGATCCGCAATGTGGTAAACCGTGCAAAACAGGAAAATGCACCTGCGGTGGTGATAACGTTCGACCCGCATCCCAGAGAAGTCATCAACCCTGCCTCCGAAGGGATCAGACTGCTGACCACACTCAACGAGAGGGCATCCATAATGCAGGAGTACGGTATCGATGAGATGGTCGTGATCCCCTTCACCAGGGATTTCTCGATTCTGTCATCAGAACAGTTTATCCGTGAATACGTGTATGACCGGATAGGCGTCAACGAATTTGTCATTGGATACGACCACCACTTCGGAAAAGATCGCAAGGGCTCCATCAATACGCTGAAGAAACTCTCCGGAGAACTCGGTTTCACGGTCCACGTGGTAAAAGCACACGAAGTGCGGCATGTCACCGTAAGCAGTACCGTGATCAGGAATCTTCTGGAAGTGGATGGCGATGTCTCAGCTGCGAGCGAAATGCTCGGCCGCCGCTACGAAGTGAGCGGAACCATTGTAAAGGGAGACCAGCGTGGACGCACCATCGGTTTTCCGACGGCCAACCTGGAACCGGACAGCAGCCGGAAAGTCATGCCTGCAAACGGGGTCTATTATGTGGAAGTGACCCTGGAAAAACAACGCTTGCGGGGAATGATGAATATTGGATACCGCCCCACGTTTTACGGGGAAAAGAAGCTGGTTCCGGAAGTGCACCTGTTCGATTTCAACAGCATGGTCTATGGCAGCCGCATGCGGATTCATTTCATCAGGAGGATCCGCGGCGAGCACAAATTCGAAAGCATCGAGGCCCTGGTGGAACAACTGATCAGGGACCGGGAACAGTGTCGCAAATTTGGAAGTGGCGTTTAAAAAGCGTAAATTTCAAATCTCATTAAAACCACGTATCTACTTTAGTATGATATAATCTAAAGCGGAGAATATAGCACATGAACGTAACAGTAGAAGAAAAGAAGGAAATTTTCAAGAAGTTCGGCAAGACCCCTGAAG
>SKUI01000233.1 GCA_007122185.1 Rhodothermia bacterium
ACGCCGGTCGGTTCCTCCTGCGCATGGACCCGGACCTGCACCGCGATCTCTCGTTCGCTGCGGAGCGTGCCGGGGTGAGCATCAACGCGTTCGTCGTCGCGTGCATCGAGCGGGAGGTCGGCGGGGTGCGGGGGCGCGCGGGGGTCGTGACGGGCTGATCGGCGTTCGCCGGCGTTGGCGCGGTCGGGCGACGGCTCGAGAGGCCATGCAGATGCTGCACCAAAGGCGGGTGTGTCGCCGGTGTTGTGTTCACTGACTGGACCGGGGCGGAGATGGGGTCCTCGTACGGCGGTGGTCGGCCTCGGGTCAAGGAGCACCTGCACGTCGCGGGCGATGCCGGTGCCGTTGCCCTGGCCGAGGTCCCGCGATGCGTTCCGGCGAGGCGGTCTAGCCGCACGGACTCGGCATCATGACGAGCCCATGACCTGCGTGTTGGCGCATCGCCTTGACCTCATGCCGACACGCCACCTCCGTACTTTGGCGGTCGTGCGCGGCTGTCGCGCGAGGGGTCGCCGTGAAGCTCGGCGTTGCGCTCGTCGCGGGCGTTCGACCTCAACCCAACGCCGGTCGACGTCCGTGAGCGCAGGTTGACGACGCCGGTCGACCACGACGACGCGCGCGCCGCGTTGCGCCTTTGATCCCCTACGTCACGCTCGCGTGGTCATCGACGCTCGGTGCCGTCCTGGCGAGGGGCCAGTGCGCGGGGGTCACCCGCGCTGCCCGAACAGCTTCTCGATCTTGTGCATCGGGTACACGAGGCGTCGCGGCTGGTCCGGAAGGCTCGTGAACCCGAGCCGGGCGTAGAAGGTGATCAGCGCATCGTTCTTGGCGTCCACCACCAACAGGCTCGAACCGGTGGTCGATCGAGCCGCGACGAGGGCGCGGTGTAAGGCGTCGATGACCAAGTCGGTGCCGTATCCGCGGCCGGCGATCGTGCGGTCGATCCCCATCCTGCCGAGAAGCGTGGAGGGTACGCTCACGTACCCAGGCACCCGGTCCCGGGTCGACCTCGTCAACCGATGCTTCTCGACGACGGCGTTGCTCAACGTGTAAAAGCCGACGACGTTGCGGTCGCCGAGCGTCGCCATGTACGCTGCGCGCCCGTACCTTCCCACGTCCCGATCGAGCCCGGTGCGCAGGTACGCGTTGATCGCATCGTCCGTGCAGTCGAAGCGCGAACGGTCGTGCGCCGCGCCGAGCGGCTCGATGCGGAAGGCCGGTCGCACTCAGTGGCCGTAGCGCTCGCGGTAGCTGGCGACGGCCGCCCGCATCGCCTCGTTCGGCGCCTCGTGGTCGGCCAGGACGGCGTCGACGGCCGCGCTGTCGGCGACGCTCAGCGCGATGACGCGGTGCTGATCGCTGGCGCGCTCGATCTCGTTCCACAGGGCCTGGCAGAGGAACGAGCTGAGGCTCAGGCCCCGCCGTGCCGCGGTCCGTTGGGCGATCGCCTTGAGTTCGGGCGGAACGCGCGCTTCGAGTCGGACGGCGCGCGCGTCGTGGTTTCCCGTGGTGGGCATGGCCTCCTTTTTACGGCAAATGTACGGCAAAGTGCCGGGAGGTGGATGAGACGCAGGTCCAGAGAAGCGGTCGGGAACTGCGGAGACGATTTCGACCCGTTCACTCGCCGAACGGCTCCACCTGACCGCGTTGCGCGCTTCTCGGAGGCGGCCACCGAGCGACGTCGTCCTCCACCGGGCCGTGCTCCGTGGCGTCCCGTAGGGTCTGAGACGCTTGCGTCCAGGGCCTGGCACGCGGCGCCGATCACCGGCGGGTCCGACTGTTGGTCGACGGCCTCGTTCTGCAGCGCCTCGGACGCGATCGCCTGGGCCCCACGCCCGGAACGCGTTTCGTGCTGGTCACCGAGCGGGATGTCGTCGTCTTCAAGGTTGTGCAGGCCTCGGAGGCCGACGAGTTCGCCGGCCTCGTGGCCCAGGCGCGTGCGGTCGCTCGGGACGAAGGTCGGCGGGTGGCGGACGTGCGTCGGGCGGTACGTGAGGCTCGGCGCACGGCGTGAGGGTCGTCCTCGACACGAGCGCCGCGTTCCTCGCGTCTGCCCTCGCCCGCGTAGCCCTCACCAAGCCGTTGGCTTGGGGATGAGGCGTCCGTCAACCGTTGCGAACGGGTCCGGTAACTGGAACGCGAAAGATTGCTTCAGGCTCGTTCTTCGGTGGACGTCCGCGAGGCGCCGAAGCTCGTCGTGGCTGCGACCATAAGGGAAGAGGATGCCGATGCGTTTCTCAGAGAAGCCTCGTCGCGCCGCGCGGATCGCCGGCGCCATGTCGGTATCGCTCGAGACCAGCACCGCCATGTCGCACGTGCCGGTGACACAAGCGGCCATCATCGATGCGGCGATCGCGACGTCCGTCTCCTTCTCCTATTGGCGCACGACCGGCGCCCCGCAGACGGCACAGGTGCGGCCGGTCACGGCCTTGAAGCGACCGATGGTGACGACCACGCCGAGATCCTCGAGGCACTCGACGTAGCGCATGTGCCGAGAGACGACAGCCGGCTGGGAGGGCTGGAGATGGGTGGCGTAGGCGGTGAAGTACACGATGCGCTGCAGCGACGCCCCGGATGGAAGCGCGTTCTTCAAGAAGTCACGGCAGTAGCGCTGGAGATCGAGCCGCTTCGCACCGCCCGTGCTCGCGCCGTGGCCAGGGTTGCGCGACCGATCGCGAACGGCCTGCCGCAGAGCGTGGTAGACGTTGAAGCCGTCGACGAAGAAGCGAACGCGCACGAACCACATCCTGTGCGAAAGGAAGACCCCCGGAGGCCGCGGCCGTCCGGGGGGGCCGTACGACCCGCGAACGGGAGCGTACGGTGGGGATGCCAAGAGCGTACGTCGTTGCGGCGCGGTTCGTCAACGACGCGGCGCACTTGGCGTCGTCGGGCCGCCCTGGTCGTGCCGGACCTGACGGCGCTGCCCGACCGCAGCGCCACCGCCGCCTTCGGCCCCCCACCCCGGACCTTCCGCCCCCAACCCCACCACGAAGCTATCCCCAACGCTCAGCCAAACTGCGTTCTCCCGCGAGGGAACGCGCCCGCGGTGGGCCGGGGCCACCCCGCGACCCGGATCGGAGAGAGCACGCACGTGACCTTCGCCGCACACGCGGACGGCAATACCTGGCCCGCGCACGGTGGCACGGGGTCCGCATCGTTCGGGGCGCCGGCGGTGGGGCCCGCGGGCCTGGTGTCGCTGCTGGAGGAGGGACTGGGCCTGGGCGGCCCGCCGTCCTCGCTGATCGACCGGCCGGACGGCTTCGTGCTGATCGACCACAAGTGCTTCTCCGGCGCCCTCGCCCTCGACGACGACCGGTTGCGCGCGTTCGCGGCGCAGCCGCGCGGCTACGCGCGTGCGGTGGAGGCGGCGCTCGGCAAGCCGTGCCTTGGTGTGTGGGTGCATCAGCCGGTGGTGGGGGTGGTGTTGGGAGTGGGCGCGCGATCCGATGCGGATCAACGGAGCGAGCAGCCGGCGCTGGACTTCTTCGAGCCGTAGCCTCGGGCGGGGCTGGACCGCCGTGCGCAGGTCGCCGGGGATGGGCTGGCGGGCCTCCGGGGGTAGAGTCTCCCCATGGCTCGCCTCTGCCCGCCGGGCAAGTTCCGCCGCGCGCTCGACCTCGTGGAGGGGGATTTCGCGAGCGGCCTCGAGGAGCTCGAGTTCCTCGCGCGCGCGTACCCCAAGGACCCCGCCGTGCGCGCCGCGCTCGGCATGGCCTACGTCGACGACGAGCGGCCCTTCGAGGCGCTGCCGCATCTCGAGTGGGCCGAGCGCAAGGACCCTCCGCCGGATCTCCAGCACACGCTCCTGGCGACCTACCTCGCGCTCGACATGCCGCAGCACGCCATGCGGCTGGCTGCGCGCAGCGGGCGCCTCTCGTGGGCGAACGGTCTGGACGAAGACGCCCCCGAGTCGCCCGGCTTCAGGGGCGTCACGCTGCCGACCCAGGACCGGCTCGCGTTCGAGCGCGCGCGCGTAGGCCTGTTTCACGGCGAACCGGGGGCGGCGACCGCCCTGGAGCGACTGCTGGCCAAACACCCCGGCTACCAGCCCGCCCGAAACCTCCTCGTCACCCACGAGTTCCTGGAGGGCGACATCGAACGCTACATGGAGGTCGCCCGCGAGGCCTTCGCGCTCGCGCCCG
>SKUI01000158.1 GCA_007122185.1 Rhodothermia bacterium
CAGCTGCGGTGGGCCGACGGAAAAAACAGCGTATCGGTCAGCGGAACCGGCTATTTTATGCGTCTTTTTGACGAACGGGACGGCTGGAGCGGTGCCTATCTGGTCTCGATGTACCGCCGCCGCCTCACCTCCTCACTGTCGGCGCGTGTTTCCGGCGGAACCAATTTCTTCACCGGCGCCCGATTCAATAATATCCAATGGCTGCAGGCCGGCACCGAGTGGGCCTTTTCGCCGTTCGGCAAACTGGAGGCCCATGTTGGATCCGCGTGGCAATCGGTCACGGGATTCGAGGAAGGGGAGGATGCGGTCAGAAGCCGGAACGACTCCTACCGCCTGGGTGCCGAATACTGGCCGGGATACCGGTGGCGGCTGCGGGCACAGTTTTTCAGCGGACTGGGACATATCACCAGTCCCGGAGATGGATTTGTAAGCAGTATCTCGGCAACGCGTTTCATGCAGAACCGGATGGCGGTCACACTCCGGACGGGTCTGGAACAGTACTCCCAGGAATTCCTGATGAGTCCGGAAAACGGCGGCGGGCCTCCCGTTGGCGGTATCGGTCCGGCCGAAGACGGAAGCATGGTAACCCTGGAAGACCGTTTCCACCGGACGACCCTCACCGTCTCCTATCCGATGCTGGATAATGTGTCGGTGACGGGGACGGCAACCGGTCTGCTTTGGTTCAGCAGCGAGGATGACGATATCCTGACCGATTTTCAGGTTTCGGCCGGCCTGCAGGTGTCTTTTTCGCCAAAACGGATCCGCGAGGGAGAAATAGGCTCACTGGAGTGGAATCAGCGTGACAACAGCGGAAAGGTCGTTACCGTGCGCTACAGAGGCGACGAGCGGCTCTATATCACGGGTGATTTCAATGACTGGGAGCTGCCCGGCGTTCCCTTGCAGAAAACGGGCAGAAACCGGTACCGCGCCGAACTGGATCTGCCATCAGGGGTATATCAGTATAAAATTGGGATCCGGGACAATGGCAGCCTTGAGTGGCTTGCGTTTCCCGGAGAAGTGGCTACCGTGAGCGATGGCTTCGGTGGCAAAAACGGAAGGATAATTATTGATCATGGAGAATAAAATTGCGGTGAAAACCATCCCTAATAAAAACGAGACGGAATACAGAATGTATTTTGTTCAATACAACAGCACTGGAAGCACCGGGGACTATCGGCTGGTATACCTCCCGAAGCAGGCTTCCCGGGACGCCAACGCCATCCCGTCTTCCAGGAAATGGAATGTCCTGGCCCTGGTTCTGATGGCTGTTCTTTCCGCGTCCCTTTTCAATCCTGCCCTCGCACAGCATGAGACCGCAGAGTACCGCGCTGTTCAGGAGCAGGCAACGGCCGCCGGTATCGATGCGGATCGTCTTGAGAGCCTGATTGTCCGGGCGCAGCAGCGTGGCGTATCCCCAGACCAGTTGCAAGGTATGATCGGTCCGGCCATCACCCTGGCAGAAAACGACTTGCCCTACCAGTCCGTGCTGCAAAAGACCCTTGAAGGCATGGCCAAGCGGGTCCCCGCCGGGAATATTCGTATGGTGACCGAAAACATCGCCGGTGGCATCACGCGCTCGGCAGGTATCATTGATCCCTGGATGGCCCGAAGCGAAGTAGGTGCCATGGTGGCGGCCGTCAGGGGCGGTCGGGAAACCGGTGTTGCGGCACGCGAATTCCGCAGTACGTTTATTGAACATGCCTCCTATGCCTTCCAGCAGAATACGGAAGAGCAGACCGTCCAGGAGTTCCTTGATCAGGCCCTCACGTCGAATGTCGTTGAACGCAATGCCATTGCTTCGGTGGCGGCAGGGTTGAGGGCGCTGCCCGAAATGCCAACCTCACAAGAAAACCCGGGAACAAGTATCAGGTTGCTGGTCAGGGCGCTGGATGCCGGATTCACTCCGGGCGAGATCCAGCAGCTTCCCGATGCGTTCCGCGCGGCCCAGTTCCACAGCGAACTTCCGGCGGATCGTGTGGCACGTGGCCTGGACCGCCAGCTGTTGGAAAACACACCGGCTGCGCATATCCTCGAAAACCTGTTCCAGGGCAACGTCGGCGGAGGTCCGCCGGGATTCATTCCGCCCGGCCTGGAAAACAGGAACGACCGGGGTTCTGATCGGGGCCGGGACCGCCGGCCTCCGGTGCCGCCACCCTTTCAGGATTGATTGAGCCTCCACGCCACCAATACCGTCTCATTTTAAAGACCGCTTCATCCCGCAGTTCACCTGTGCCGCCTCCATCTAACGACTGATTCATCCGGCAAATCCGAATCCTGCAAATCCATCCGTATCCGGCATTTCATATCCTGAATTGCGCATTCCGGAATCCTGGATCGTTTCCGAATCCCGGTTCCACATAGGTTGCCACGCAATAAGATACTTGCGTCCGGCATTCCACATCTGCTACGCGGCTGCAGCGTCGAATATGCTTCTACCCGTATTTTCAACACCCATTCAGCATAGCACACAGCCCTACGTGCCGCGCTGATCCCAACACGTCCCCGGGACATTGCCTCCGCTTTTGAACCTGTTGGAAGCCAGTTTTATACATGGAACAGAAAAGACGGCTTTTTTATGTAACCTTTTCCGGTTGCGGGCGTCATACGGGCAGATAGCAAACAGAACGAATGAATTCACGGGCGGGATAGCCGTACAAATATCATCCCATCCAAAGAAACTCACAGGCCCACGGTAAGTAAGAAAATCATGTCAGAAAAGAATTACTCCAGACTTGCGGCTTATTCCCTTGAACTTGAAATGAAGGATACCTTTCCATTTGAGAACATACAATGGAATCCTGAAAAAGTTCAGCTCGAACAGAACTACCCCAATCCCTTCAACCCGGTGACCATCATCCGGTTTGAGATTCCGGAAAAATCCCGGGTCAACCTGAAAATTTACAATGGCTTGGGCAAGCTGGTCGCCGTACTCAAGGATGACGTGTTGCCCGCCGGGTCCTATGAAGTGGCATGGGATGCATCCATGATGCCCGGCGGCAACTATCACTACAAGCTGCAGGTCAATCGCAGGATTTTCACTAAAACGATGACACTCATAAACTGAATACCATTCTTATGAAGAAGAACATAAATTGCAAACGCCATATTTCAACATCCATTGCAGCCTTGTTGCTGCTCTTTTTTACCATGTCCGCCTGCGACCTGGCCATGGATAATCTTGACAATACCGGCACATTCCGGGTGGTGATGCATGACAATCCCGGTGAATTCGAAGAAGTATGGATCGAAGTCCTGCGCGTGGAAGTCAACAACCTCGATGATGAAGAAAACGGCTGGCAGGTAATCAGTGAGCCGGGCGAACACTATGATCTGCTGCAGCTGGTGAACGGAAATCAGGCTGTACTTGCCGACACCGTACTGGAAGCAGGCACCTACCGCCAGATTCGCCTGATTCTTGGTGATGACAACTACGTGGTGGTGAACGGTGATACCTATGGCCTCAAGACCCCGTCCGCACAGCAGACCGGTGTTAAACTCAACATAGACGCTGAAATCCTGCCGGGAATTACCTATACACTGGGTCTGGATTTTGACGTGAACAAGTCCATTGTCAAAAGAGGAAATGCCCCGGTTCCGAATCCTTATCTGCTTAAACCGGTAATCCGCGCCTATGCCCAGGCCGCGACAGGTATCATCAGCGGTGAGGTGAATCCGTATGTGGAAGGGACCATGGTCTCGACCGAAGTGGGAGAAGACACGGTATCCACCTTTGTGGAAGAAGAAACGGGTGCGTTCAAATTGCCCGGACTTCCGGCCGGACCCTATGACATCGTAGTCGATGCAGGTGAGGATTATGACCCCGTTACCGTGGAAGGCGTAGAAGTCGTGGCAGGAGAGACCACAGACGTAGGCGTCATCAATCTCGAAGAGGATGAAAACGGCAATGGCGAAAATGAAGAATGACGAGTGACGCTGCGTTGAGCGCAGAATTTATACAACTATTTATCAAATAAGAGTAAATGAACAGATGTTTCACATATGAAAAAGGGACCGCTTTCTGCGGGTCCCTTTTTTTTATGGCCATGGGAGAGACCATGAAACGGGCCGTAAAAATGACCGTGCAAAGTGCCATAAAGCTGGTTGTGGTGCTGG
>SKUI01000067.1 GCA_007122185.1 Rhodothermia bacterium
CTAAACTTTTAATTAATAATCAAAAAAGGGCTTTTTTATGTTGATATTATGAAGAATGGACTTCATAAATATATTCAATAAATTTCAATTTTGTGAAGTGTAATTGTGAATTCCGGCGAAACCCCGCCATATGAGCACAATTGACCTGAAAATTATGAAAACGACGTCTAAAACCATGATCTTACTGTTGCTTGCGCTAATCCTTCCGGTGACAGCCCTGTATGCCACGGGAGCACCCGACCGCGACACTGTTGAAACCTGGGAAGGGTCCCTCCGGCTCTTTGGCAACGAACCGTTCACCCGGATTGCGCTGGTAACCGACACCGGAGAGCGCTGGTTTCTGGACATGGACGAACAGGAGCTGCAGCAGCTCTGGCAGCAACAGGCCGGACGCATCCGCATCACGGGCGTGCCGGTCATCGAGGAGTATGCCGGCAGGGAAGAACTCGTGATCAAGGTCATCAAATACTCCTGGATCCCGGAAGAGAAGTGATCCTGTCATCCTTCATGGTAAATATTACCGGCAACACAGAATAGCATCCAATTAATGAAATCCAGCGACACCATGAACCATTCTGCAACCCTGCCTGAAACCCATTTGTATTTTCATCTTCCCCGCACCCGCAACCCTTTCCCAAATTCCAGGCGTCCGATCAATACAGGGGGACAGATCAACACAGGTAGTCTGAAAAATACCAGGCGTCTCATCGCCGCAGCATTTGTCACGCTTTTTGCCTTTTGCACTTTGCTGCCGCTATCATCCGTCGCCAGGGACTTTCAGATACGGGATATCGCTATACAGGCAGAAATTCAGCCCGATGGCACCATCCGCTATGTCGAAGACCGGCGCTACCGGTTTGAGGGGAGCTACTCCGAAGTCTTTTACACCCTTCCGCTCAGGGGCTTCGATGCCGTGGAAAACATCCGTGTGCGTCAGAACGGCCGGGCCTTGATCAACGACAACAGCGGGCAGCCCGGCACGTTCCGGGTGGCACGCAACGAACAGGAACTTCGGATCACCTGGTTCATCCAAACCCGCGACACCACCGAGCATACCTACACCATCCAGTACGACCTGCGCGACGCTCTGGTAACCGGTCCCGATGTCACCGAATGGTACTGGATCTTTCTGTCCGACCGGCTTGCCCGCACTCCCGAAACCTTCCGGGCACGTATTTCCCTGCCCCGGCGGATTGAAACGGAGGAATGGAATGTGTGGATGCGCGAGACGCCCGACCACGTAAACAAACGGGTGGCTGGCTCCGTGCTGTACCTGGAAGGCGAGGGTTTTCGCAGCTCCGATCAGGTGGTGGCCCGCATCCTGTTCCCCACCCGGGTCCTGACCGAAGCCGAGGTCGCCGATCGCCGGTTCACGCTTGAACGGGTTATGGAAGAAGAAGCCGCCTGGGTGGATGCGCAAGAACGCCAGCGGCAGCTGCGGATGCTCGGAATCGGGCTTTTTGCCGTATTCGCAACGGTATCGGTCATTCTCTTCATCTGGTTCTACCGCCGGTACGGACGCCGTTTTGAGCCTGGATCCGCTTCTGACAAGCCTCGCTACACACCACCATCAGAACATCCCCCGGCCCTTGTGCGGAAACTGATGCTTGGACCGTTGAACACCGAGCCGGACAAGATGGCGCTGGGCATAACCATCTTCGACCTGGCGCGTCAGGGTTATTTCCGCATCGTGGAGAAAAAGGGTGAGAAAAAATTCCTGGGTGCCGAATCGCCGGAATACCATCTTGAAAAAACAGGAAAAAAACCGGCAGATACCCTCAGTGACTGGGAACGTTCCCTTCTGGAAATGGCCTCGAGTCGCATTGATGAGGATGTTACCCGCATGGACAAAGTGCTCGACTGGTCTGAAAAACCTTTGCGATCCTGGTGGAAGGAGTGGCGCAAACAATTCCGCAAAGCGCTCCGGGATCAGCAGTGGTTTGACCCGACCGCACAAAAGGCGCTCTACTTCCATCTGTTCGCCCAGCTGCCGCTGCTGCTCGGGATGATCGCGGTAGCCATTCTCGCCGGGAGCATCGGGGCTGCCGGTATTGTACTCGTAACCCTGGTGATGATGTTGAGTCTGACACTCCCCAAGCGCACCCAGTACGGCACCGATCTGCATGTGGTGTGGACCGCCTACCGCAAGGCGCTGAAAAAGGGACCGAACAGCTCCTTTGACCAGAAAGACATGGGACGGCATTTCGTGTATGCCATTGCCCTGGGCCTGACCAAAAAGCAGTTGGAAAAACGTCTGGCCGATGTAACCGAAGAGAGCCCGATCTTTTTGTGGGTCGTGCCGGCGGCCGGCATCCACGGTACGGCCGATATCGCATCCGGCCTGAGCACGCTGGCGTCCAGCGGCACCAGTTCGTTCAGCGGCGTATCGGGGGTCGGCGGTGCCAGCGCCGGATCGGCCGGTGGCGGGGCAGGCGGCGGAGCCCGTTGAATTTCAGGTATTTACAACCCTGCAAAAAGTAGCTAACTTGTCGTGGATGTGGTGTTGCTCCGGAACTCATCCTGCTCTTCATCCTATCATTCCAACCCGCCACAGAATGAACCCATACCTGTCATATAATTTAATGTGCTGCAAGGGTTTGATCATCTTCCTGACATTTGGATTGCTCTTCCAATTGAATGCTCAAAAGAACGCATTCGCCGGAGTACCCGATGCAGGCGAAGCCTCTTTTTCAATTTCGATTACTTCGTCGGAAAATGACACTACGTCGATATACAAAATCACAACCCTTGACGGCAGAACCACTATCGGACGTCTTGTCCGGGAAGACGAGACTTCCGTGACCCTGGACGTAGAACAGTTCGGGGAAGTGACCATTATGCGTGGATATATCCGCACAATCACTGAAGTTGCTGAAAAAGATTTTGTGGATGGCAGATACTGGTTCCCGAATCCGGTATCCACCCGTTACCTGTTTGCTCCCAATGCAATACCGATGAAACAAGGTTCCTATTACTACCAGAACACCTGGATTTTCTTCAACAACATCAACTACGGAATCACAGATCGTTTTTCCCTTGGAGCCGGAACGGTCCCCATTTTTCTTTTTGGTGTGAGTGCCTTGCCGATCTGGATCCTCCCCAAATTTTCTCTGATATCGGACCAGATTCATCTCTCAATCGGTGGTGTAATAGGAGGTGTAATCGGAAGCGGTGGCGGTGCAGCTGGATTATTGTATGGTACCGCTACGGTCGGGAACAGGAACAGCAATTTATCCCTGGGTGTTGGATTCGGTTATGTTGACAATGACTTCAGCAGCAAGCCTGTAATCAATATATCGGGGATGCACCGGCTTTCTCTTCGGGGATATCTTATCACGGAAAACTACATATTTCCCACTGAAAACAGTTCCGAAGGAATCATATCTGCGGGATATCGCTATGCCGCCGAATCTTTTTCCGTCGATTTCGCACTGGTCCGGCCCGTCGCGGCAACAGACGGCTTCATTGGCATCCCGTGGCTCGGCGTTACGCTGCCATTGGGAGTGAGATAACCGCTTTGTCTGCCGCCATGCATGCAGACGGAGTGCCCTTCCATCAATTTTACTCGCAGAATCTGCGAGATTGCTGGATTTATAGATCCTTCATACGGTTCACTGTTTGATCTGTCCGTTGCCGGAAACCACATACTTGTAGGTCGTAAGTTCCTCCAGCGCCACGGGTCCCCGGGCGTGCAGCCGGTCGGTGCTGATGCCGATCTCGGCGCCCATGCCGAATTCCGCACCGTCGGTGAACCGGGTGGATGCGTTGATGTAGACGGCGGCCGAATCCACCATGCGGCCGAAGAAATCCTGCTTTTCTGGGTTTTCGGTCACAATGGCGTCGGAGTGGCCCGAGCCGTAGGAGTTGATGTGTTCCACAGCCTGCCCGATGCCGTCGACGATCCGCACCGAAAGGATAAGATCAAGGTACTCGGTGCGCCAGTCCTGTTCGACGGCCTCCTTCATGGATGGCACAATCGCGCGCGCGCGCTCATCGCCGCGCAGCTCCACGCCGCGTGCATCGAGGATATCGGCCATTTTCGCCAGCCACTGCGGATCCAGGGCCGCATCCACCAGAAGCGTTTCGGCGGCGTTGCACAC
>SKUI01000076.1 GCA_007122185.1 Rhodothermia bacterium
CCGGGGTCGTCTGTCGTGTGCACCATAAGGTAAAGCATTCCGCCGGGTTTCAACCAGGATACCATGGAAGGAAGGAGTTTCTGAGTCTCCTCAAGAGGGATGTGATCCAGGCCGGTTGCGGACGTCACCAGGTCGAACTGATTTCTTTCGGCTTTGAATTCCGTGATGTCCACGCAGTGTGTTG
This sequence comes from Rhodothermia bacterium, assembly GCA_007122185.1. The sequence goes on from SKUI01000076.1 coordinate 185, forward strand.
TCAGGCCGTCGGAGTGGTTCGGGGCTTCCGCGAACGCTTCGAGTTTGTCCAGCGCAACCCGGGAGGTGTCGACGGCGGTGACCTTAAACCCGGCTTTCAGCAGGAAAAGCGTATCCCTACCGTCACCGCAGGCCAGGTCAAGCGCTGTCCCTTGCAAACCTGCCGAAACTACAAAGTCCCTGAGCTCGGCAGACGGTGCGAGCCCAAAGCCGGGATCATCGCTGCTGGAATAGAATTCGTCAAAGCTTTTGTATTTCATGTGTTTCTAATCTTTGACTCAAGAAGTCACATAGAATGTCCATGACTATGATAATCATGCTCCTGTGTGCCGGGTTGCCGCCATGACCATTTCGTCATATACCATGGTAGCAAGAAGCTGTGAATGATTCCAAATGTTTTGAATGTATTTGGATGCGTGCACAGCCTTCAGGATAAATGGCAGCCCTGAAAAAAAGTGGCGTGATGCACATCAACCCGCCACCACGGAACGCAACGGGCATGCAGGGATGTTGTCACCCTGACTACAGTGCACGGGGATGGTAACTTCTTCCCGCCCACTTGTCTCATGGCGAAAAACGCATAAACGGACACTTGGCCCAAACCGGGCGCAACACCGATGGATCCTCTCGCACATACTCTTTTCGGGGCCACCATGGCCGAGGCCGGACTCAAGCGCAAGACCGCGCTGGCAACCGCCACGCTGATCATCGGGGCGAACATCCCCGACGTGGACGCGGTGGCGATGCTGGTCAGCTCGGACTTTGCCCTGCAGGTTCGGCGGGGCTGGACCCACGGTATCCTTGCGCTCATGGTCTGGCCGTTTCTGCTGACCGGGGCCATGCTGGGACTGGACCGGCTGCTGCAGCGATGGCGGATCCGGCGGGGCAACCGAGGCCGGGCGTCAACCGCATCCACCCGAAATGCCGAACGCGGTTCCAAGGGCACACGGACCAGGGATAATGGACGCAGCGGACCGCCGACCGCATCCACCAGAAAAAGCGAATCGATTCAATCAGGCAACCATAGCCTGGGTCGGAAAGCGAATCCTGCCATGAATCCGCCGATGCGCCCGGGTGTGCTGCTGGGCATCGCCTTTCTGGGCGTCTGGAGCCACCCCCTTCTGGACTGGCTGAACACGTACGGAATCCGCCTGCTGATGCCGTTCCGCGATACCTGGTTCTACGGCGACACGCTGTTCATCATCGATCCGTGGTTCTGGCTGCTGGCCGGGGCGGGCGTGGTGCTGGCGCGGTCGGAGTCGTGGCGGGGGATCGGCGCATGGATTGTGCTGGGCACGGCGCTCTCGGCGCTGATTGTATCGGCCGAAATTGTGCCGTTGGCTGCAAAAGTCGTATGGATGGCGGGAATTGCCGTGATCGCACTGGTCCGGTGGACGGGCCATTATCGCATTGCCGCACAACAGGTTGCATTCGGATTGCTGATCGCCACGGTGCTCTACACGATCTTCATGTTTGCCGGGGCGCGTTTGACTGCCATGCATGCGCGCAGCAACCTCGCCACGGAGGGAATCGAGACCACGGAGGTGATGGCCAACCCGATGCCTGCGCGTCCGTTGATGCGTACGGGAGTGGCGACCTCATCGACACACTACTATCTGTTCGAAGTCAACTGGATGCGTCCGGGCACCTTCATGCTCACCCGGGAACCGGTTCCCATCGAAGCGCCGGACCGGATCGCCGAGGCGGCACTGAACGCGCCCGATGTGCAGGGCCTGCGCGGCTGGTTGCGGTTCCCGGCATACGAAGTGCGCCGCCTGGATAATGGCTGGCGGGTGTTCATCCGCGACCTGCGGTATGTCTTCCCGGAAGATGAAACGTCGCCCGGCATCGGCATGGCCGTGGTGGATCTGGACGAGGAGCTGCGGGTTCTGCAGGTGCGGTGATACGATCGCTGCAATTGCGCTCTGCGAGCGCTCAAATTCGCTGTGAGATTGGTGCAGGTGGGCTGATTGCACAAATGGGAGCACACAGCGGGTGGTACGGCCCTGCAGATTTGGTGCTCTCCTGCCTTTTTCCGGATTGCCGTCTGATCCGGGCTGTGAATTTCCAGTTTTTTTTCTGATCAATCAGAATCAACTTTTTTCTGAAAGAATAAAGTTCTGGTAATTCAGCCTGTTTATCACCTTGTATGTCCCGCCGTACTGCTCCGACCAGCTTTTTGGCGGCCCGGACCTTCCTGATTTGGCATACTTGATCTCATAGGCACGGAGCGCTCCATCAGATTCTTCCACATAGTCGATCTCGGTGCCGGCATAAGTCTTCCAAAACCATACATTCAACGGTTTCCGATCCCGCAGCAACTGCTTTCCTCTTTCCACGATCAGAAAATTCTCCCACAGAGCGCCGATGTCGTTTCTGTCATCGACAGACCTGAAGTTATCTATCAGCACATTTCGAATCCCAACATCAAAGAAGTAATATTTTTGCGACTTGCTGATCTCTTTCCGTGGGTTTCGGCTCATTGCTGTAAGCTTGAATATGACAAAGGATTGCTCCAGAAGGTCCAGGTATCGCTCTACGGTATCACGATTTAAAGCGAGTTTCTGACACAATTCATGTATGGATACCTGTGAACCGACCTGATAGGCCAACAACTTCAGCAAATCCCGGATTTTATAGGGATATCGAATTTGCTCAAGCTCAAGAATGTCTTTGTAAATGTACGATGACGCGATGTCGCGCAAATACTCTTCCCGATCCGTGAAACCTGCAAGTGTGGTCACTTCCGGGTAAGAACCGTAAACAAGCCGTTCAGGCAGCAGGGCATCAAGCTCAAAGCGGTTATGGTGTCCGGCCAACTCAGCCATGGCAATTGGCAGCAAGGTGAACACCTTTTTCCTGCCTGCAAGCGATTCGTTGACACGGCTTGACAATAAAAATGAGGAAGAGCCCGTAACCAGTACCTTCAACTCCGGCAACTCATCATGGAGTATTTTCAGGGTGAGTCCAATTTCCGGTACCCGCTGCCCCTCATCGATGAAAAGCACATCATATCCTTCGGTAAGTGACCTGAGCCGTGACAGGTCGCGACTGGACAGCACATCCACATACTGCATCTGATCTGCATTGATCATCAAGGTCCTGAGCCCCGTTTGCTGCAGGATTTTTTTGCAAAGTGTCGTCTTTCCAGCCTGACGTGGTCCATAAAGCATTGTGATCTTGCCGCTGTGCAGCAAGCTTTCCAAAACCTGGGTGGATATGGCTCTTTCAATGTACATGCAAATACCTACTTTGAATATTTATGCTTTGCCATAAATATTAGATTTAATTTTAATGTTTATTCAAAAATATTACAAATTATGCAATAGTCCAATTATTTGTGAGTTCCTGTATGTGATTTAATTCTCCCGCTACATCCGGTCTTCACGTACCCGGGTTTTTATCTGACCGGTTTTTCATTTTCCTGATGAGAAACGGTTATATTGCGGAGAACTGACCACTATCCACAATCTGCATTTTTCCCCGCCCCATGATCCAGTCCTACCACAACGACATACAGAAGTTTGTCATCGTCGGCGACCGCGTGCTGCTGAAGCCGCGTGAAATGGACAGCCGGACCGAGTCGGGTCTGTACCTGCCGCCGGGTGTCGGGCGCAAGGAGAAGATCCAGAGCGGATATGTGGTCAAGGTCGGCCCCGGCTATCCCACCCTGGCCGGTCTGGAGAGCGACGAACCGTGGAAGCAGAACAATGAGAAGGTGCAGTACATCCCCCTGCAGGCGAATGAGGGCGACCTGGCCATCTACCTGCAGGACCATGCCCACGAGATCGAATTCGGCAAGGAGAAGTACGTGATCGTCCCCCACTCGGCCATCCTGATGTTCATCCGCGATGAGTTCTGATGTGATTCACAGCCGCTGTTGCCGGAATCACTCAGAAAAACAATAC
>SKUI01000196.1 GCA_007122185.1 Rhodothermia bacterium
GCTGCGGAGACGTTTGAGGCGATAAAGGGGCATCTTGAGAGGATGCTTCCCCGATCGTGATTTTCGGATTCATCCAGTAGATAAGCGCAGGGAGAAACAGAAGATCGGCAACCAGGGCGGTGAAAATCGTCAGGCAGGTCAGCAACCCCATCAGCATGTTGGACTCGAACGAGCTCGTGCCCAGTACACCGAAACCCACTAGTAGAATGAGGCTGGTGAGCACGATCGCTCTGCCGGTGTGGATGGTCGTGTTTTTGACGGCGGTATTGAGGGGGGATCCGCGCAGTGTTTCCATTCGGAAACGTGCCAGATAGTGGATGCTGTCATCCACGGCAATCCCGAAAGCAATTGTAAAGATGACAGCCGTGGAAGGGCGGATGTCTATTCCGGAAAAACCCATGAACCCGGCCGTGATGAGCAGCGGGATCAGGTTGGGCAGCAATGAAATGAGTACAAGTTTCGCGTTCCGGAAAAGCAGAGCCATGATCACGGAGATGAACAGGAATGCCAGTCCGATACTCCAGGTCAGTGCCGTTACGATGTTGCCTGTGAGGTCGGCAGAGAGGATCGTAGATCCTGTCAGCATGACCGACTCGCCGGGAAAATGTTCATCCAGATAGGATTCAAGGTCTTTCCGCATCAGGTTGATACGGTAGGAACCGGCATCGTAGGCCCGGGCAATGATACGTGTCTGACGGTTTTCAAAGTCATTTAAACCGGACACGGCAGTCCCGCCGGTCATCTCCAACAGGAGGTCATATTGGGCGATCAGCGGGCGTGAATCGGGGAGGGTTCCATCCGGACTCCCGCGCATGACCTGGTCGACGCGGGAGAGGAGTGTTGCGAAGGAGATGCTTTGCTCCACCTCGTCATATGTCACCAGGTGGTCCTGCAGTTTCTGAATGCGCCTCAACAGGTCCGGGTCGTAGACACCGTCCTCCTGACCCGTATCCACAATGATTTCCAGTGGGAACTGCGGTGCAAGATATTTGTCCAGAAAACGGCTTTGCCGGATCAGTTCCGAGTTTTCCCCGATGTCATCGAATACCCGGCTGTTGGTGCGCAACTGAGTGATGCCGATGGAAAATGCCATCGTAACCAGCAACGTGGTGACGACCACTTTGCGGTGATGCAGGTATGCCGTGCGATGCGTCGATGAAAGAAGGGATCCGATTTTTCGAAAGAAAATACGGCTTTTGTCTTCCACCGGCGTTCTGTTGCGCAGGAGTTTGAGCACGGATGGGAGGATGAAGACGGTGGTCAGAAAGGCGATGAGCACGCCGGCGGCGGTGTACATACCAAAACGGCGCATGGGCATCACATTGCTGGTCATCAGGGTGAGGAATCCGATGGCCGTAGTGACACTGGTAAGCAGCGTGGCTGTTCCAAGCACCAGGATCATCTGGCGCAGGGATTCATCGCGGCTCTTGTTTTGGAGGCGGAGATCCTGATACTTAGAGAGCATATGCACCGAGTCAGCCACACCGACACATAAAAGGATGGGGGCAATGGTGCTGCTCAGGATTTCAAAATATCCACCCGTCAATACAAGTATGGCGGTCACAAAAAGAATGGTAAGCCAGACGATGCTGATAGGGAGAATGACGCCCAGCACTGTCCGGAAGAGCAGCCAGAGAATAAGGATAATCATCAGGGAAGCAAGGGAGACATAAAAGAGAATTTCCCTGTTGAGCGTTTCTACGTAACGTGTGCGAAAATAGGGGAGTCCCGATATGTTCAGCTCATAGTGTTGGCGGTACGGATCAAGCAGCTCATCCATTCGGGAGAGCAGTTCCCGGCGGTTCGTAAATGTGTTTTTCTCGTCGTCAATTCGCAGAAAGAGCGCGGTTGCCGTTCCGCCCGAACCCAGATAAGTCCCGTTGACGAAGGGATCCTCCAGCATCCTGTCACGAATTCCGTCGAGCCGGGTTTTGCCCTCGCTTCCCGTGGTTTGTGAATTTATCTCATCTCCCGCGAGTTTCGAAACAATGGCCTCTTCTTCAAGGTAGGGACGGGCACTCAGCGACCCGTTTTCACTTGTAAATTCGTTGATGCTCCACAGGCTGCGGACTTCTTCAAGGTAGGGCAGCGTACCAAGCTCATCGGCCATGCGGCGGATCTGAAGCAGGTGTGCCGGCGTAAAAAGCGAGTCGTGGCGGAATGCGATGATCACCATGTCGTCGTCCCGGCCGAACTCACTTGCGATTCGCTGGTATTCGACGATAGTTTCGGCGTCTTCGGGATAGAAACCCTCGAGGTTGAAATCCGCCTCGATGTGCCAGGCCGGAATCAGTGCAAAGACGGCAAGCATGGCGACAACTGCCAGCCAGGTGCGCGGCCGGGCCATGATAAGGTCGATGACCGGGTTGATATATCGTTTTTCGAGGCGTTTCAAGGGAACTGAAGTGGGGAATGAGGCTGTGACTGTGACCGGGTATGTGACCGGTTTACATTAAGTGGGGATGTATCATCAGAAAAAAAACCGGATGCCGGCATAGATCAGGCTGTTGCTGCGATAGGAACCGAAACTCGTGTGCCCATAGTTCACTTGTGGCAGCGGTCCGCCAAAAAAATGTACCCCGGCAGAGACATTCACATTGTCCATGAGATCGTAGGTGTGCTCGGCGCGCATCCAGAAATCCTTCCCGTTCGGTTGATAAACGATCGTCACATCGCTGGACAATCTCTGACGAAACAGGTCCCGGCGTATGGTAGCTGCAAGTTGATGAAAAATGGGATCCTGAATCACGTCAGGGTGTGGTTCCGGAATGATCTGTGTGCTCCACTGGGTCCCCAGGGTGAGCAGGGAACCGGAATACTGTATTCCAAGCAGCGTTTCAACGGCGCTGTGAGTGGAAAGAAATCCTTCATCTTCCGCTGCGATAATCTGTGTGATTAACGGGAAAAGGGTAAGATCAGGTTCATCCCACGGAAAAGAAAGAAGGGTCTCGGGGATTCGGTCGAATGCTTTTTCACGGAACCAGGCAGCTTCGCCAGTTAGTGACAGTGCCGATGAGAGCTGCAGCGAGATGGCGCCGGTGAGTATCCAGCTTGGGGTATATTGCTCCGTCAGAGTGATATCGGGTGAGGGGGCAGGATTGTCCGGACTGAAAATCCTAATCTGTTTCCGGTAGACGGGGTTGGAGGGAGTCCAGTAGAGTGCACCCGCCTGCAACTCCAGCGAACCTGCAGTACCCGAGTCCCATAGCAGGGCAAATTGCGGTTTTGTAATCCCATGCCGGTTTTCCGAAGCATCGATCCGGACCGGGATCCCGTCCGGGACCGGAATATGTGCAAACCAGCGGCTGTCGGGCTTTGGAAGAAGCGCAGGAGTGGGTGTAGGGGAGAGCATGAGACGAAAACGCGAGTCCCCAAGGTAATAGGAATAGGCTATTGCGATTGTGCCGCGTCGCAGGGATGATTCGGGTTCCAGCAGGAAATTGCGCAGATCGACAGGTTGTATTCTGTCAACGGGTGCCTGAAATGGGGAGTGACCCGGTTGCAGGATCTGCCGTCCAATGCGCAGGTCGCTGTTAGGGAAGTAAAGTTCCAGCCACACCTCCGGCAACGCCCATTCCAGGGAATCGGCCGATGCCTCAAACCGATTCCGGATATCGGTCCGTGCAAAAAAACGTCCGCGGTCAAAACGCAGGTCCAGATTTATGCTGACCCGCTGCACTCCCGGCATCCATTCACCAGGATTTGAAAATGCGATTCCGGAAAGAAGGTGGTATTCTCCTTTCAGCGCGGGTTGGGCCGGTGTGCGTAAAGGTGCAAAAATAACCGTTAAAACCACGATGAAACGAGGTAAAATCTGCAAAAACATGAACGGGTTTCGTGCCGGCACAGTGACTAAATTATAATTTTTCAATTGCTGATGTTACGAAAAATGCTTATTTTTGATTTATTGTGCGACAACTGAAAAGTCCTGCGTGCAATGCTACGGTGATACCAGCCACAAATCACAAGAACCTATCAACTTTACCGAAGTATACAAGTACATTATGGCGCATCAAAGAATCGAAGTTGACCTGCCCTTAGCAAAAGTTTACGAGTTGATGAGCTCTCCCACGGATTTTCCGAAGTTCC
>SKUI01000224.1 GCA_007122185.1 Rhodothermia bacterium
AATGTGGGCCAGAACGAACGTGATCTGAAAGTAGGCGACATGGTCCGCTTCCAGCTCAAATACGTGGGGGCGCTCGGGCTCATGAACTCCAACTATATCGATAAATACGTGGAATGAGCACCCCGGATAACAGTCGGAGCGTAAAAGGACGCACAGAAGATCGTACGAAAGACCGCGCTGAAGGGCTAGTGAAAGGACGCACAGAAGATCGCAGGGACGTGCGGGGTGCCGGCTTGCGGCCGCCGCACGGTTTCCACCCCGTGATCGGGATTGGTGATACATGGGAAGTGCTCGACCTGTCACAGGGATACGATCCGGACGCCATATCGCTGGATCCGCCCTCCGTCGGACGCTACAACGAACACCGGCGCAGGATGTACACCACCGGTCTGTTCAAGGGGGTGCGCAACATCCACATGGGCATCGACATCTGGGTGCCGGAAGGCACGCCGGTTTGTGCTTTCTCGGATGGACGCGTACTCTTTTTCCGCGACAACAACAACCCGGGCGATTACGGTCCCACCATAGTCACCGAGCACCGGGTCCGCCTGGATCAGCATCCACCCGAAACCCTGTACGCGCTCCATGGACACCTGAGCAGGAAATCGCTTGAAAATGTCACTGAAGGCATGCTGCTGAAGGCCGGCCAGTCTTTTGCGGAAGTGGGTGGCGCCGGAGAGAATGGCGGATGGGTCCCTCACCTTCACTTTCAACTGTCGCGCGAGCGTCCAACGGTGCCCGACCTGCCCGGTGTGGTTGCACCAGAAGACCAGGAAAACGCCCTGCGCATCTTCCCTGATCCGCAGCTGGTCCTGGGCCGGCTTTACTGAATAACCACAGCGACAACGACCACCAGCGCATGACACTCACCGACATCCGGCAACAGCTGCATCAGATCGCCGAAACAGCCCACCAGGAAAAGGAAACAGCCGCGTATGTTGCCGCCAGGCTGCGCGAAACCGGGATAAGCGACATCCGGGAAGGCATTGGTGGATACGGCCTTGTGGCCACCATGGACAGCCGGCGCCCCGGACCCACGCTGCTTTTCCGGGCCGAACTGGATGCCCTGCCGATCGACGAAACCATTTCAATACCGTACGCGTCCCGAAACAGCAGCGTGGCGCACAAATGCGGTCATGACGGACACATGGCCGTGCTGATCGGCCTGGCCCAGGCGCTTCAGGAAAGACCCCTCGCCCGCGGAAAGGTCCACTTGCTCTTCCAGCCGGCCGAGGAAACCGGAGAAGGTGCCGAAAAGATGATGGATGATCACAAAATGTCCGGCATTGCGCCCGATTTTGTCTTTGCGCTTCACAATCTGCCCGGGTTTCCCCGCCATTCCGTGCTCTTGCGGGAGGATGTGTTTGCGGCGGGGTCGGCCGGACTCATTATCCGGCTCACCGGCAACACGGCCCATGCCGCCCATCCCGAACAGGGAAGGAGTCCCGCGCCTGCCGTGGCCTCCCTGATCACCGGGTTGCAGGCGCTTCCCGGATCGGTGCTGCCATCGGGCCGGTTTGGTCTGGTTACGATTATCCATGTCCGCGTAGGGGACCCGGCCTTCGGTACCACTCCGGGCAGGGCGACCGTCATGGCCACCCTGCGTGCGTGGGAGCCCGAAGACCTGGAGCAGCTCAGGGAGCAAGCGGTCGGTCTGGCGCACGAAATCGCAGAAGCGCACGGCCTGGAATGCGGACATGAGTGGACCGAGGTATTCCATCCAACCGTCAACGATCCCAAGGCCGTAACCCTGGTCAGGAAAGCAGCGGAAAAGCTGTCTGTAAAGCGGTTTGACGGTCAGTCTGGGGGTCAGTCTGGCGAGCATTCTGCCGAGCGGTCTGGCGAGCATTCCGCCGAGCGGTCTGGCGGTCAGCCTCCCGAGCAGGCTGACCAGTTGGAAATCCGGGAGATGCAGCATCCGTTTTCCTGGTCGGAGGATTTCGGCATATTTACCGATCGCTTTACCGGTGCGCTTGTGGGGATTGGAGCAGGGGAAGACCACGCCCATCTGCATGACACGCGCTACGACTTTCCAGACGAGATCCTCGAAACGGGAGTTGCGCTATTTGCTGGGATTATTGACGAATGCGGGCTATTTTAGAGGCAGAAACCGGTTGAATGGTTTACTCCAGCTGCTGGAGACAGGTATTCAGCCATACATTGCCGGTATCCGCTTCCTTCTCCAGACCATTATCCCGACACTTCAGTGCTGTAATCCCCATGTTCCATACGTCCTACATCGAGATCAACAAACAGGCGCTCAAATCCAACCTGCGGTTCCTCAAGCGGCTCACGGGTCCGGATGTCAGATACTGTTCGGTTGTAAAGGGAAATGCGTACGGGCATGGCATCGAGCATTTCCTGCCGCTGGCGGAAGAGTGCGGTGTGGATTATTTCGCCGTGCACAGTGCCGATGAAGCACTCAGGGCGGTGATGGTTCGGCGAAAAGATTCGCATATCATGATCATGGGCATGATCGACGATGACCAGATCAGCTGGGCCGTGGAAAACAACGTTTCTTTCTATGTATTCGAGTTTGACCGGCTCCAGGAAGCCATATACGGCGCCAGAAAGCAGAACAAAAAGGCCCGGATCCATGTGGAGGTGGAGACAGGCATGAACCGTTTAGGGTTCGCGTGGGAGGACAGGGACAAGCTGGCCGATCTGCTGGCCCGCAATCCGGAGCACCTCCATATCATGGGTGTGTGCACCCACTACGCCGGAGCCGAGAGCGTGGCCAATTATCTTCGGATACAGAACCAGATCGCCAATTTCAACCGCTATTACTGGTATCTGCGCAAAAAAGGGGTGCGGGCTGACATGAAACACACGGCGTGCTCGGCGCCGCTCGTATCGTATCCACAGACAAAAATGGATATGGTACGCATCGGGATCATGCAGTACGGATTCTGGTCCAGCAAGGAGACGTTCATGCAGTACCTGACGCAGAACGAAAAAAAACGGATGACCGACAATCCGCTACGGCAGATCATCGGCTGGAAGTCCAAGATCATGAGCATCAAGAAGGTAAAAGCCGGGGATTTTGTGGGGTATGGCACGGTCTACCAGACCACCGACGACACGCTTATCGCTACCGTGCCGGTGGGATACAGCCACGGTTTCAGCCGCAGCCTCAGCAACCTGGGCAAGGTACTGGTCCACGGCCGGCGTGTTCCGGTGATCGGCATGGTCAACATGAACATGATGATCGTGGATGTGTCGCACTGCCCGGGAGTGAAGCGGGAGGACGAGGTGGTGCTGATCGGGAGCCAGCGCAACAACCGAATCACGGTTTCCTCGTTCAGTGATATGGTCAACCATGTCAATTACGAAACGCTGGTACGGCTGCCGAGGGAGATCCCGCGCTTTATTGTGGAATAATTGCAGCGATAGCAAAGGTTTAGCATTTTTTTACAAAGCGGAAGAAACCTATTTGTCACTGCTGGCGTTATTGCGATGTGATTAAGCGGCAGGTAATTGCTCCGTTGGTGTCCAGGCTGACGATAATCCGTCGCGCCGAGCACCCGGGATCCCGTCCGAATCGGATTGCGCTTTCACTACAATGCGTCTTTACTGTACCACTCAAACCTATGAATCCTGCTATAAAAAGAACTCTTATTGCCGGCGTGGTGCTCGTTGTTGTCGGCCTCCTGATCTGGAGCCGTGTCCACCAGGGGAATAACAGCTCCGCCGGTGCGGAGGCACAGCGTCAGGGCGGACCTTCCGCCGTTGCAGTCGAAGGGTACCTTGTTGAGCCCGAACCTTACCGTGAAACCGTATTCACTACGGGGAACGTTCTGGCGGACGAGGAGATTTACATCCGCCCCGAAACTTCCGGACGTATCACCGGTATCTACTTTGAAGAGGACAGCGAAGTCAGGGCCGGTGATTTGCTGGTGAAACTAAATGACGCCGAACTTCAGCAGGAACTGCGGCGCATATCCTACCAGATCAACCTGGCCCGCATCCGCGAGCAGCGGCAGAAAGAACTGCTCTCGCGCAATGCCATTGCCCAGGAAGACTACGATATGGTGCTTAACGAGCTGAATACGCTCAAGGCGCAGAGCGATCGTGTGCAGGCGCA
>SKUI01000161.1 GCA_007122185.1 Rhodothermia bacterium
CAGGGCCGGCTTCAGGTCGAAGCCCTCGCTTTCCTTGGGGATGCGCACCTGTCGGCCGGGAACCTGAACCGCGCCAATGACGCCTATAACCGTGCACTGGAGCGCCGGGCCAGCCATGAACAGTCGCTGATTGGCAAAGGGCGGGTGGCACTGCAGCGCGGACAGCTGATGGATGCGCGGCAGTATTTTCAGCAGGTGGCGGATGCCAGCACGCTGGGGAACGGGGCAAAAGCGCAGTATTATCTGGGGAATGTGGAGCAGGCACGCCGGAATCATGAGGCGGCCATTGAGGCCTACGCCCGGGTAAGTACACTCTACAGTGCGTTTGACGAATGGACGGCCCGTGCAATGCTGGCTACGGCGGAGTCATACCGTCAGATGGGACAGACCGGCCGGGCAAACCAGACGCTGCGTGATGTCATCGAGCGATTCCCCGATACCGAATTTGCACGCCGGGCATCCGAAAAACTGTAAGGAAAGGGCTGCCTGAAAGATGTAAGGATAGAGCCGTCTGAAAACGGTATGGACAGTGATGCCTGAAAATGTAAGGATAGGAACGGCTGATGAAAAAAACGGTTATACCAGCGGAGGGTCTTAAAGGGACGCTTGCCTTGCCCGCGGACAAATCCATCGCGCAACGATCCGCTTTGTTTGCCCTGCTGTCACCCGGCCCATCCCGGATCACCAACTACCCCGCGGCCGGGGATCCCCTCACCGCACTCTCATGCGTCCGCCAGCTTGGCGCCGATGTGATGCACAACGGCAATGAGGTCCGGATTACCGGTACGGATCGCGACGGCATCCGAATCCCGGCAGAACCGGTCGATTGCGGCAATTCAGGAACCGTAATGCGGCTTCTGGCCGGAATTCTCACCGGTGCGGGAATCCCTGCCAGGCTTGTAGGCGATTCGTCGCTTTCACGCCGGCCCATGAAACGCATCATGGATCCGTTGTCCCGCATGGGTGCTGATATCCGGTCGGCAGATGGCGGGCTGCCACCGCTGGACATCCTCCGCGAAAAACCGTTTCAGTCCATCCGCTTCCAATTGCCGGTGGCAAGCGCCCAGCTCAAGTCGTGCGTGCTGCTGGCCGGGCTGTTCGGCAAAGAGCCGACGCGTGTCCTGGAACCCGTTGCCACACGCAATCACACCGAGACAATGCTCGGACTGCCCGTCGAGCGGCAGAAAGGGACAAATATCATCACCAGCAGCCGGCAGTATGCCATCCCCACCCAAAACCTGGAAATCCCCGGTGATTTTTCCGCCGCGGCATTCTGGCTGGTGGCCGGAACCATTGTTCCCGGTTCGGAGATTGTTCTGCCCGCAACGGGGGTGAATCCGACACGCTGCGCCGCCATGCATGTCCTGCAACGGATGGGCGCCGATATCGAGGTCGGCGAAGTTCACCAGGACGGAAAGGAGCCGGTTGCACGGTTGCGGGTCCGGTCCGCCCGCCTGACGCCGGCAGAAATACATCCACGAGAGATACCCAATGCCATTGACGAACTGCCGGTCCTTGCGGTGGCTATGGCTTTTGCCGACGGTGTTTCCCGCATTACCGGGGCCCGGGAGCTTCGCTACAAGGAGAGCGACCGGCTGGATGCGATCCAGACTGTGCTCGAAGCCGGCGGGGTCCGGGTCGAAGGACATGAGGACGGCCTGACCATCTATGGCAAGCCCGGCCGAAAGGTACGCGCCGCGTGTCACAACAGCCGCCAGGATCACCGTATTGCCATGGCCGCTGCCATACTGTCACTCATGGGCGACGGCGACTCGAAAATCGACAACGCGGAGGCCGCCTCCGTCTCCTACCCCGATTTCTGGTCGCATCTGGACAGTCTGGCACACCGCTGATCCCATCCACCCTTCTTTTCCTGCCAATTCGGCAGAAAGGCAATCTCTTTCCCGGACATGGCACTGTTGTTGCGACAGGTATGAGCAAAAGTAATGGAAGAGTTACTTAACGAATGTTAGTGTAAAAGTTAACGCGAATACGAATTAAACGGAATCAGAATTGTTATGGGAAAAATAATTGGAATTGACCTTGGAACCACAAACTCCTGCGTAGCGGTGATGGAAGGCAACGAACCGGTTGTCATCCAGAATTCGGAGGGCGGCCGGACCACACCGTCGGTTGTGGCTTTCTCCAAAGATGGCGAACGGCTGGTGGGTGCGCCTGCCAAGCGACAGGCCATCACCAACCCGGAGAAAACCATCTCCTCCATCAAGCGTTTCATGGGGCGTTTTTACGATGAGGTGACCGAAGAGCAGAAGACCATATCCTACAAGATCATGAAAGCCGACGACGGCACGGCACGTGTTGATATCGGTGACCGGACCTATGCACCCCAAGAGATTTCTGCCATGGTGCTTCAGAAAATGAAGCAGACGGCCGAAGAGTATCTGGGCGAGAAGGTGACCGAAGCGGTGATCACCGTACCGGCCTACTTCAACGACGCCCAGCGCAAGGCAACCCAGGAAGCCGGGAAAATTGCCGGACTGGATGTCAAGCGTATCATCAACGAGCCTACGGCCGCATCGCTGGCATACGGTCTCGACAAGAAAGACAAGAGCATGACCATTGCGGTCTTTGACCTTGGCGGCGGTACCTTTGACATCTCCATCCTGGAACTGGGTGACGGGGTGTTCGAAGTCAAGTCTACCGACGGGGACACGCACCTCGGCGGTGATGACTTTGACAACCGGATACTGAATTATCTGGTGGACGAGTTCAGGAAAAGTGACGGCATCGACCTGAAAAAGGATCCCATGGCGCTTCAGCGTCTGCGGGATGCCGCCGAAAAGGCAAAGGTTGAGCTTTCAAGCTCGCAGAAGACCAACGTAAACCTGCCGTTCATCACGGCGGACAGTTCCGGCCCAAGGCACCTGAGCATCGACGTCACCCGCTCCAGGTTCGAGCAGCTGGTGGAGGACCTTGTCCAGCGTACGCTCAAACCCTGTGAGAAAGCGCTCAAGGGTGCGAAGCTGAAAAAATCCGAGATTGACCAGGTGATCCTGGTGGGCGGATCCACACGGATCCCGAAAATCCAGGAAGTGGTCAAGGAGTTCTTTGAGAAAGAGCCCAGCAAGGGCGTGAATCCTGACGAGGTTGTCGCCATTGGCGCGGCCATCCAGGGTGGCGTCTTTTCCGGTGACGTGAAGGATGTGGTACTGTTGGATGTGAACCCGCTGACACTGGGTATCGAGACCCTTGGCGGCGTGATGACCCGGCTCATCGAAGCCAACACGACCATCCCTACCAGCAAAACGGAAGTGTTCTCCACGGCGGCTGACCATCAGTCGAGTGTAGAGATTCATGTGTTGCAGGGTGAGCGTGTCAAGGCGCAGGACAACCGGACTCTGGGACGTTTCCATTTGGACGGTATACCACCGGCGCCCCGCGGCATTCCTCAGATTGAGGTGACCTTTGATATTGATGCCAATGGTGTGCTCAGTGTAAGTGCCAAAGACAAGGGAACCGGCAAGCATCAGAGCATCCGTATCGAAGCCAGCTCGGGCCTGTCCGACGAGGAGATCGAAAAGATGAAGAATGCGGCCAAGGAGCATGCCGAAGAGGACAAGCGGCTCCGCGAGAAAGTGGAACTGCTCAACAAAGCCGACGGCCTTGTCTTTTCCACGAAGAAGCAGCTGGATGAGTACGGGGACAAGCTCTCCGAAAGTAACAAGAGCAACATCCAGCAGGCGCTCGAAAACCTTGAGAAGCTCCACAAGGAGGAGAAGACCGATGAGCTGGAAGCGGCAATGGACGCGCTCAACAAAGCCTGGTCCGATGCATCGGCCGAACTCTATCAGGCAACGCAGCAGGCACAGCAGGAAGCACAGGGTGGCGAAGCCGGGGAAGCCGGTGAACAGGCCTCCGATGAATCCGGTTCTTCCGGTGCCGAAAGCGACACCGTGGATGCGGAGTTTGAAGTCGTCGATGACGATGACGATGACAAAGACAAGAAGAAAGAGTGATGTGCATCCACACGTCATGAATTGACAGGCGAATAACGGATTGTCAGGCAATCAATGAATTGTCAGGCAATCAATGAATTGTCAGGCAA